>NZ_DBNHWK010000026.1:0-48863 GCF_057140465.1 Gaiella sp. | reverse complement strand
TCCGCGCCCTTCCGGTTACCCCGAAAGAGGGATGCCCATCAGGGACAGAGAAACCAGGATTCGACGGCTACCAGTCCTTCACGCCGGCGCACATGGCGGCAAGAAGGAGGTTGCGAACGAAGAGCCTTCGCATCGCTACTCCTAGGTTGGGGAACTGACGGCACAGAGATCGTATACCGCAATCGAAAATCGAACAAGGGAACAAGAGTGGTACGTCGATGAATCGCCAGCGCGCACTCAATGCCTATGTGGCGCTTCTCGCCGTATCCGCTGCAGGGCTGGGTCTTGCTCTCGTGGAGCGCGGTGTGGGAATTGGAAGCCCTTGGGCAGTTGTGGCCCTTGGCATCGCCGCAGCGATCGCAGAACGCGGAACTGTCCGTGTGACGCAGACGACAGAGCTCTCGATCTCGCCTGTCCTTACTCTCTTCGCGGCGGTGCTCTTCGGCCCCCTGGCCGGAGGCCTGGTCGGAGCGGCCTCTGAACTGGGCGAGCCCGAACTTCTTGGCCAGTCGACACGGGGCAGATCCCCGGGACTCAAGTGGCTCACCTATTCGAGCACGCGGTTCATCTCCGGTGTGGCGATGGGCGTATCGGCCGATCTCGCACGAGGTCGACTGGACAGCGACACGGGTGCGATCATCGTGGCGACCATCGCCGCGTCCATCGTTGGAGAGACGCTTGAGGTGCTCTTCGCGTCAGCCACGAGCCGACTGCGCGGCAATAGCGTCTCAATAGCCCGGATAGCCGGTCCAGTCGCCGCGATGGCCGTGCTCGTGTACGCACCAGTGGTGGCTCTTCTAGCCTTCGCATACACAGAGATCTCTCCTTGGAGCGCCTTCCTATTCCTGGCACCTGCCCTTGCCGCCCAGCGACTGTTCAGCCTCTACCAGGAGAAGACCCGACTGCTCGAGGAGCAGCTCCGTCTTGCTGCGGATCTCAGCGACGCAAACGAGTCCCTACGCAGCGCAAACCTCTCCTTCGCCGCAGCTCTAGTTCAGACGCTGGAAGAGAGTGACGAGTATACAGCCGGCCACTCCAAGGCCGTGGCGATCTACGCACGAGATATCGCGACGCAAATGGGTTTGTCTGCCGAGGATCAAGAACGCGCGTACCTCTGCGGCTTGGTTCACGACATCGGGAAGATCGGACTCCCCGCGTCACTACTCAACAAAGAGGGTCGTCTCACTCTCGAAGAGAGACGAGAAATGGAGAAGCATTCTGAAATCGGCGAGAGAATTCTGAGCAAGGTTGACGCATACACAGATGTGGCGACAATCGTGCGACATCACCACGAACGGATCGACGGCGAGGGATATCCGGATCGATTGCGTGGAGACGCGATTCCAATGCTTTCCAACCTCATCGCGGTTGCTGACGCATACAACGCCATGACCTCCGACAGGCCGTACCGAAAAGCGATGGAATACCCCGTTGCGCGTGATCGGCTGCTCCAGGCCATGGGGAGTCAGTTCCAAACCGAGGCCGTCGTCGCCTTCGTTTCCCTACTCGCAGAGGCTGACAACGACTACCGACATGCCCTTGGATCCGAGTTTGCCCCGCTCGACTTCTGGTCCACGGTGGAGTTGCTCGAGGGTTCCGTCGGGCGAGAGGCAGACGCAGCCTGACCCCCCCGCGTAGCGGCGCCGAGAGCCAGAGCAGTTCGGGACCGGATCCCTAACTTGTCGAAGACATGATGCACGTGTGACTTAACGGTCTTCTCGCTGATGAAGAGCTCTCGTGCAATCTCGTCGTTTGTCAAGCCCATGCAGACAAGTTCGTAGACGTCTCGCTGTCTTGGCGTGAGTGTCGTGCGCGGGTCGAGCAGATCCTCAGGTCTCGCACCCACACTGGCTACGAGATCCTCATCCCCGGCGCGTGCAACGAGAAACGCGATTCTCTCTCGGACGGACGACGTACTGAGCAGAACAGCGAGTAGGTCTGGATTGGCTCGATAGGCCGTGACCAAGGGATCGACTGCACCCAATGAATACGCAAGATCTACTACGTCGCGAATGCGAGTCGCAATCCCAGCCTGCCGTGTCTTTACAGCGCATACGAGATCGACGCAATGGGCGAGCACTTTCGCCTCTAGGCCTCGAGTTACTGAAGTCGCTTGTCTAGCGAGGGATTGGGCATCTTGTACTCGGCCGATCGTTGCGAGCACTAGAGCGCGTGAGCCCAACACTTCGCCCTTCATACTGCGGAGCGACGGCCTGAGGTCAGGCGGCTCAAGGCCTGCGGCGTCAGTCGCCCTTCCTTCCTGCAGAAGGAGTCTCAACCCAATGGAGTACGCGTTCTGCTCACCGTTGGAGTCATTACAGCGGCGAGCCTCCACTCTCGCCGCTTCAAGCTCATCCGCCGCGGCGCCGTACTGCCTCATGCCCGCCAATGCAGCGGCGCGTGTCGCGTGCCCATATGTCAGAGCAATGTCGACACGAAACCTTGACGCGTCGTCGACTAGTTCCTGGGCGACGGTCTGAGCCTGGCCATAGTGGCTTCCCAGAGCAAGCGCCCATCCGTACATGCTTCTGAATGAGCATCGCACGAATGGGTCGTCGATACTGGTAATGAGTTCCGCAACGCGCCGTGCGTCAGAGAGGTTCTTCACATAGCCGAACTTGAAGCCAAGGCTGAGCTGCTTGTCGGCCAGGCGCACCAACTCCAATGGATCGCCGTGGTTGATTGTCGACTCCAACTTGCGAAGTAGGGAGAACGCCTCTTTTCGCTCAAGAGCGGCTAAACACATGACCTGGCCCCATTGGGCGGATCGTAGGCATGCGTTATCAGGCGCCACATCGCCGGCGAGGCGGTAGTAGGAGAGTGCTTCCTCTTCCCGTGAGCCAACATGCGCCGCCCGCGCTGCAAGCGCACGGAATCGGAACTGGAGCGGCTCTCCGAGTACGTCAGGCGCATCCAGGGAGCCCCTTGCAAGAGTCGAAGCCGTCATGTGTCTGCCACGCCGCAGACTGACCTCACCCTCCGCCAGTCGCAGTATTGGAGCGTTGCATCGCGCCGTTGTATTGAACTGGAGCATGCTCTCCAGCGTTGCGAGTCGGCCGGCGTTGAGGAGCTCGTCGAGGGACTCGGTGAGAAGCGGCTCGAGCTGGTCGTGGAACCCGTAGCGATCGACGAGCTCGAATGCCGCATCCCACTCCCGTCCGTTGCGGTAGATCGCCAGTGCGCGCCGAGCGGCAGACTCGAGATCGCGTTCGCGATCCAACCGTGCTCTCTGCTCGAGGAACGCCGCGGCAAGCGGATGGAGCTCGAGTCGGCCCTCGCGCTCGTCAACGATCCCGAGGCTCAGGGTCTGCTCGCAGACGGCGCGGCCGACGTCGTCGCCGAGCACCTCGAACGCGAGTGCCCGATCGACGAGCGGCAGGCCCGCGAGGATCGACAGCCCCGCCCGGACCGGCCCCTCCAGCGACCGGTACACCTCGTCTGCGAAGAACTCGTAGAGCTCCTGGGGAACCTCGACGTCACCGGTCGGCTCGGCGTCGGCGACGCGCGCCAACCCGATGACAGCGGGCCAGCCCTCGGCGATCGCGATCAACCCGGCGCTGAGCCCGGGATGCCGTCCTTCGAGCACCTCCTCGGCCTCGTCCGCGTCCATCGCAAGGGCCGTCTGCGTGATCTCGAGCGCCCCTCCGTACAGGATCGTCCTCCCCGAGACCCACCCGGGGCGCCGGCGGGACGCGATCAGGAACTGGGTCGGCGTCTGGTGCGCCAACGTCTCGACGAACGCCTCTCCCGCCACCGACCGCGAGACGAACTGGTAGTCGTCGATGACGATCCAGGCGTCCGACGGCCACTCGCCGAGATCGGAGGCCAGGATCTCGGCGAGGACAACCGCTTCCCGCGCCGGATCCTGCGTGACTGCGAGACGCTCCTCGAGCTTTCGCCCCGCTCCGGGCACGATCTCCCGCGAGGCCGCGGAGAGGCCCCGCGCGAGCACGGCGACGTCGATCGCGGAGCGCCGGGCGCGGAACCACGCGACCTGCCGCGCGCCCGCCTGCGCCCACTGCTCCGCGAGCGTCGTCTTCCCGTAACCGGCCGGCGCGACGAGCATGCGCACGCGCGCCTGTGAGCGGTCGAGCGCGCGAATCAGACGAGGCCGCTCGATGATGCGACGCCGACGCAACGGTCGCGGAGGCCGCTCCCCCATCTCGGGTGGGGAGGCTACTGCACGGTTCGGCATCGGGGAAGACGGCGCCCACGGCGTCGGGGGCGGAGCCGTGGGCGCCGTCGTCTTCAACCCCCCAGCGGGGAGAGCCCCGGTGCACCCGCCAGCGGGTCCTCGCCCGTGAGGATCCGGTAGGCCGCCGGGATGTGTCTCCGGCGTGGAACGCCGAGCTTCCGCCGGAGCACGTCGCAGTGCGCCTTGGCCGTCCTCGGCGAGATCCCGAGCTCGCGTCCGAGCTCGACGTTGGAGCAGCCGGCCGCGATCAAGGCGACGACCTGTCGCTGCCGCTCGGTCAACCCGGAGATCTGTGTCGTGGTCAGCTCTGTCATGCCGCGGGATTCTGCCCCGACCGGGTCGGTCGATCCATCGGTCGAAGGATGGAAGCTGGGGTGGAAATCCAATAATAGAAGTGTGCTTCCTGTATAATTGCTCCTGTGA
The DNA here is from genome assembly GCF_057140465.1 of Gaiella sp. Taxonomy (NCBI): domain Bacteria; kingdom Bacillati; phylum Actinomycetota; class Thermoleophilia; order Gaiellales; family Gaiellaceae; genus Gaiella; species Gaiella sp. The sequence continues at coordinate 44,245 of NZ_DBNHWK010000026.1, read as the reverse complement.
GTTCTTCGCTCGTCCCCTGGCTCTCCCTGGCGGTCGCGATCCTCGTCCTCCTCGCCGTCGACTTCGTTCTCTTCGGGCGCCGCGGCATCACGTTCCGCGGCTCCGCGGCGTGGAGCGTCGGATGGCTCGCCCTGGGAGCGGGCTTCGCCGGAGTGATGGCGGCATGGAGAGGAAGCGAGGCGGGCGGGGAGTACCTCTCCGGCTATCTGATCGAGCGCAGCCTCTCGATCGACAACATCTTCGTCTTCGCGCTCATCTTCTCGGCCTTCGCGATACCCCCATCGAGGCAGGGAGGTCTCCTGTCGCTCGGGATCGTGATGGCCCTCGTGATGCGCGCGGTCTTCATCCTCATCGGCGCGGCGCTGCTCGATGCGTTCCACGTCACGATCTACGCGTTCGGCGCGCTACTCGTGATCACCGGCGTGAAGCTCGCGCGACACTCGGCCGAGGAGGTGCACCCGGACCGTAACCCCGCCGTGAGGCTCGTCCGCCGGCTCTGGCCCGGTGCGCCGATCACGGCAGCTGTCGTGGCGGCGCTGGCGACGACCGACCTCATCTTCGCCGTCGACTCGATCCCCGCGATCTTCGCGGTGACCGACGACGCCTTCATCGTCTTCGCGGCGAATGCATTCGCCCTGCTCGGGCTGCGGTCCCTGTACTTCGCGCTCTCGGGGATGATGGAGCGATTCCACTACCTGTCCCACGGGCTCGCGTTGATTCTCGTCTTCGTCGGCGCGAAGATGCTCCTCACGGATGTATGGAAGATCCCGACCTGGCTGTCTCTGCTCGTGATCCTTCTCCTCCTCCTCGCGGCGGTCGGGCTCTCACTGGCACGGACGCCCGGTCGGCGCCCAGGCATCCGGAGCGCCACGCACGACGGAGCCGTCGCGTGACGTCCTGGACCTTCCTCTCCCACCACGCGCACGTCCTCCTCTGCATCGCCCGAGACCCCGACGCCCGTCTGCGCGAGATCGCAGCGGGGGTGGGCATCACGGAGCGCGCCGTGCAGACGATCGTCAACGACCTGGTCGCAGAGGGATACCTCGTTCGCACGAGGGTCGGGCGTCGCAACCACTACGACGTCGTGCTCGACGCCCGCCTCCGGCACCCCCAACAGCAGGACGTCGACGTGCGCGACCTCCTCGGGTTGGTCGGGCCCCGCTGACGGCCTCGGCTCTCGGGCGGACATCGACCACCTGGGGACGCCCGCGGCACGCACGTCTGCGGCCGCGAGAGCCCGCGTCCGGGATCCGGGTCGACCGCCATCGGTATCGCGGACAACCCGCACCCGGATCGGGGGCTGACCCGTTGCGCCGGCACCGGCCCCCGGTGACGATGGACGAGACGAGAAGGAGGACTGATTCGATGAAGATCCGAGATGTGATGTCGACGTCGGTGATCACGACGACGCCTGACGCCCCGCTCAAGGAGGCAGCGTTGCACCTCGCCCGCGAGGGCATCTCCGGCATACCCGTCGTCGACGAGGACGGTGCTGTGATCGGCGTGCTCTCCGAGGCCGACGTGATCGTCAAGGAAGGCAACGGGCACGCGTCCCACGGCTTCCTCGCCTGGTTCCTCGACCCCGGTGACCCGTGGCTCGACGACCGGATGGCGGCGAAGACGGTCGGTGACGCGATGAGCGCCCCGGCGATCGTCGTCGCCCCCGACCGCCCGGTCGCCGAGGCCGCAACGCTGATGATCGAGGAGGGTGTGAACCGGCTGCCCGTCGTCGAGGACGGCGTGCTCGTCGGGATCGTCACCCGGGCGGATCTCGTCCGGGCGTTCGTCCGCTCGGACGACGAGGTGCAGCACGAGATCGAGGAGGACGTCATCCGCCGGATCCTGTGGCTCGACCGCGACACGCTGCGCGTGACCGTCAAGGACGGCCTCGTCACGCTCGAGGGAACCGTCCCGACGAAGTCCGACCTCGAGCTGGTGCCGTCGCTGACGCGTCGGGTCCCGGGCGTGATCGATGTCGAGTCGAAGCTGAAGTCGGTGCAGCCCTAGCGATCAGATACCGGCTGCGTAGCCGTCACCACGACCGTCGGATCCTCCGACGAGTGCGTCGCCGACGCGGAGAATCGCCTGGCCGACGCCGAATGCATGCCGATCGATCGGTTGGACGACATCGTGCCCGAGGCTGCGTAGGGCATCGGCGTGACGGCCGAGACCCGGCTCGACGAGCACACGCCGTCCCTCTTCGACGCGCCAGCGCGGTGCGTCGAGCGCAGCCTGCGGGTCGTCGGCGTGGTCGACGAGGCGGGTGACGACCTGGAAGTGGCCCTGCGGTTGCATACGGCCGCCCATCACCCCGAAGGGGCCGAGAAGCGTCCCGCCCTCGAGGAGCATCCCCGGGATGATGGTGTGGAACGGCCGCCGGCCGGGTGCCAGCGCATTCGGGTGACCCGGGTCGCTCGAGAACCCGGCGGCGCGGTTCTGGAGCACGACACCGGTGCCGGGAGCGACGACGCCGGAGCCGAAGCTCTCGTACACGCTCTGGATCAGGGAGACCGCCATCCCGGCACCGTCCACGACGGCAAGGTATGTCGTCCCTCCGTGTGGCTGCTCGTAGGGGGGCGGATCGAGTGCCGCCGACGGGTCGACGAGCGCGCGACGGGCTGCGAGCCGTTCCGGCGCGAAGAAGTCGCCGGGCAACGGGCCGTCGTGGACGACCGCCTCCGTGTCGGCGAGCGCGAGCTTCATCGCCTCGATCTGTGAGTGGAGGCCCGGCTCGAGCCCGTCGTAGAGGGCGAGAGCGAGCAGCGCCGCGACGCCCTGGCCGTTCGGCGGGAGCTCGCACACCTCGATCCCGCGGTAGTCGTAGCTCACCGGCTCCACCCACTCCGAGCGATGCGCCGCGAGGTCGTCGACGGTGAGCCACGTCGCGGAGGCGATCGCCTCCGCCGTCTCGCCGCTGTAGAAGGCGTCGGGCCCCTCCTCGGCGATCCGGCGTAGTGTGCGCGCGAGCTCCGGGAGCCGGAAGCGCTCGGCGATTCGGGGAGCCGGCCACGGTGCCCGCTCGGCCACGGCCCACTTGTCGGCGATCCGCGGCGTGCACGCGACGCCACGCTCGGCGAGGTCGGCGGCAGGGGCGACCGCGGCGCCCAGGTCGAGTCGCCCGAAGCGTTGCGCGAGGTCGGCCCACGCCCGCACGGCCCCCGGGACGGTGACGCTGCGTGCGCCGGACGCCGTCGCCGCCTGGACGCCGACGATCGCCGGAGACCGCCCCGAGCCGTTGATGCCGACCAACTCGGCGTCGTCCCACACGAGCGCGAACGCGTCGCCGCCGATCCCGTTGTCGGTCGGTTCGGCGACGGCGAGCACAGCGGCGGCCGCGAGAGCGGCATCGACGGCGTTCCCGCCCTGCTCGAGGGCACGGAGGCCCGCCCGTGTCGCCAGAGGGTGGCTCGTCGCCACCATCCCGTCTCCGGCCACCGCGGGCATCCGACGCCAGCCGCTCGTGTGCGAACTGCCGGGCCGGTTGAGGGCGTCGAAGTCGATCTCCACGCGTCGATCCTCGCACGACCGGGGCGCGACGGTCGATATGTCGACCGTGTGAGGTCGGTCGACGTCGAGGTGGCGGTCGTCGGGGCTGGCGCCGCAGGGCTTGCGACCACGTACCAGCTCGCGTGTGAGGGCCGGGACGTGGCGGTCCTCGAGCAGTTCCGCCTGGGTCACGTTCGGGGGTCGAGCGATGGTGCGTCGCGGGTGTTCCGACTCTCGTACACCAACACTGCGGACGAGCAGTTCGTGCTCGGGCCACACGGGCGTCGTCGTCGGGTCGGCGTGCTCCCGGCAGGGCTTCAAGCTCACACCGATGATCGGCGCGGTGCTCGCCCGCCTGGCAGACGAGGCACTGGCCGTCGCCTCCGACGGCTGAAGCCGCGGCCGGGCGCTAGGGCGTCTCGGACGCCGACACGACGTAGGCGGCGACGTCTGCGATCTCCGCCTCCGTCAGCAGGCCCCCGTACGCCGGCATCTGCCCCAGGCCGTTCGTCACGCGGTCGATCACGAACGCCTCGGTCAGGTTCGGATTGCCGTCGAGCGACGGCCCGACGGCACCGGCCGCGCCCGCGTCCGCGAGCGTGTGACACGACCCACAGGGCTCGCTCGCGAACACGAGCTTCCCGTTCGCCACGTCGCCGCCGGCCTCGCTCGGCGGCGTCGTCTCCGTGGGGACGACCGGCGCCTCCTCGTCCGCGGTCGCCCGTCCGACGAGGAACCCGCCGACGGCGGCGGCGAGCGCGAGCACGACCACGGCGAGCACGAGGCCGCCTTCCGCGACCGCGATCGACGAGTCGCGGGGCGCGGCAGGGACGGGGATGCCACGATCGTCGAACGCGGCCGCCCCTGCCCTCCCGCGGAGGGTCTGGAAGACGTTCCAGAAGAACAGCACCTGCACGAGGCCGAGCACGATCACGAACGGCAGGGAGACGCGCGTCAGGGTGTCGTAACCCTCCGGGAGCACGGAGAAGCGTCGTGGCGCGCCGTCGAGCCCCTGCACGAGCCAGATGCCGAAGACCGTCATGCCGGCGAGGAACGTCGTCCAGACGTGCACCCAGGCCATGCGCTCGCTGTACAGCGCCTTGCCCGTCAACTCCGGGAGCAGGGCGTACACGGCGCCGAAGATGAGCAGCCCGATGTTGAGCATCGCCATGTGGTGGAAGTGCCCGACGATCCAGAGCGTGTTGTGGACGATCACGTCGAACGCGATCGTGGCGTTGACGATCCCCGAGAGCCCCGACAGCAACCAGCCGACGAGCCCGAGGAAGAGCGCGGTCGACGCCGGCGTCCATCGGAAGCGGGACTTGTAGATCGTGAACGCGAGGCTGTAGAGGGACAACGCCGACGGCAGCACGAGCGAGAAGGTCATCGGCTGCATCGCGGTGTTGATCTGCGCCTGCAGCGTCCCGTCGGGGTAGTCGAGGTACACGTGGTGCGCCCAGACGAGGACGTTCGCGATCACGGCCACCGTCCAGGCGATCGCGATCACGTTCCCGGCGACGAGCTGCCGGCCCGCGTAGCGCGGGATCAGCCAGTAGTAGACGGCGACTGCCGGGAAGAGCAGCAGGTAGACGACCGGGTGGCCGAACCACCAGAGGATGTTCTTCGCGAGGAGCACGTCGGTCTCGCCGACCCACCCGGGCGCCTGGAGGATCTGCCACACGAGCAGCCCCGCGAGCGGCAGGGTGGCGATGATCATGTCGAGGCCGATCACCGCGAGCGGGATCACGGCGTACGGGACGGGCCTCGGGTTCGTCGCGAAGGCCTTCGGCCAGAGGTATCCCCACCCCATCGAGATGCCGTAGCGCCGGAAGATGTTCCCCGAGACGGCGTGGAGAGCCGTGCGGTTCAGGACGGTGTGCAGGATCCCGAGCCCCCACGTCACGATCGAGAGGCCGACGAGCAGCACCGAGAACGAGAAGATGGCCGTCGCCCAGGCCCCCCACTCCCCCTGGCCCGCGAACGAGAGCGGGTAGAGGAAGACCCAGGAGGCGGCGAACTGCATGATCAACGTGGTGACGACGACGCCGAGCACACCGAGCGCCATCAGCCAGTACGTGAGCCGTGCCATGGCGAGGCCGAATCCGCGCGTCGGGAACCCCACCGCGTAGAGCACCCACCACGAAAGCCCCATGACGGCGAACGCCGCCCAGCCCACGAACGTCCCGAGGCCGTGGGCGGTCATCATCGCGTACCAGAAGTTGTCGCCGACCCGGGCGTCGGGAACCGCCTGGCTCCAGCGCAGCACCATGCCGAGCAGGCCGGAGGCGGCGAGGATCACCGTCGACGCGACGACGTAGCGGAGGGCGAGGCGCTTCGCCACCCTGCGGTCGAGCTCGTTCGTCACTGCCCGCGCACCTCGAAGAAGCTCCTCATCTCGTGGTGCTTCGCACCGCAGTACTCGAGGCAGAGGAGCTCGTACGTCCCGGGCTCGGTGAACGTGTGGACGACCTTCTGCACCTGTCCGGGGATCACCTGCGCCTGGAAGAGCAGCGTCCCGTCGGGGTCGTACACCCCGAGCCCGTGGTTGACAGCCGGCTCGCCGTTGATCCCCTCCGACTCGAGCCAGAACTCGACCGGGCGGTCGACGACGACGTCGGACGGCTCGACCTGTGCCCAGGCGTACTGCACCCCGACGACGCGGACGATCTGCTTCCCGGCGCCGGCCGTCTCCCCGTACGGGACGAAGAAGATCGTCGCCATCAGCAGGGCGAAGAGCGCGACGATGATCACGATCAGCCACGCCGTCTCCCGCCGGGTGTGCCCGGGGGTGTCCACGTCGTCGACTCCTCGTCCGCGCGTGGACGCGTAGATCGCGAACGAGACGACGGATCCGATCACGACAGCGACCGCGTAGGCCACGGTGATGACGATGGCCGTGTCGCTCACGGGGTGGATCCTAAACGGATCGATCGGATGGTGACCAATCGAAGAATGCGCGGGGAGTACTTGCGGGAAATCCGCAGCCCGGTGGGCACCCGCCCCGATGTCGTGCGAGGAACCCGAGAGCAGGATCTGACGCATGAGTGTGATCGTCGTGGCCACGGACGGCTCCTCGGCGGCCGCCTCAGCGCTGGACACCGCGATCGAGTTGGCACTCGAGAGCGGCGATCGAATCGGCGTGATCACCGTCTGGCGGGCCCTCCAGGGAGACTTCGGCCTCGCCTACCCTCCGAGCGCGCTGCTCGACGACATCCTGGCGGCAGAGCGCGAGCACGCTGAAGGGACACTCCGGGAGGCGGCGGCCCGCGCCGAGGCGGCAGGGGTGGAGGCCGAGACGAGGCTCGCCGCAGGCGACCCGCCCGAGCAGATCTGCGCCTACGCGGAGGAGATCGGCGCCCGACTGATCGCAGTGGGCTCGCACGGGCACGGGGCGCTGATGTCGCTGCTCGTCGGAAGCGTCTCGAGCGCCGTGATCGCGCTGGCGAAGGTCCCGGTCGTCGTCGTCCGCGACGGCGGCGACGCGGAGGTGATGGAGCCCCCGCCGGTCGGCAAGTCGTCCGGCTCGACGCGCTCCCGCTAGGGAGCCACCTCACCACCGCACACTCGCGGCCCGCCCGACGTCGCAGACGCCGCGGAGCGTCAGGACTCGTCGAGCATGCCGTTCGCGAGCGCGTACCGGACGAGCTCGGCTCTCGTCCCGAGCCCGAGCTTCTGCATGATGTGGGCGCGGTGCGTCTCGGCCGTGCGGACCGAGATGTAGAGCTGCTTCGCGATCTCCTGGTTCGTGTGACCGAGGGCGAGGAGCCGGAGAACCTCGCGCTCGCGGTCGGAGAGCGGGTCGCTCGCCGCCCGACGCGCCTCCTCGACCTCCGCCTGAGCGAGCCGCGCACCGAGCGTCGGGTGCACGTAGCGGCCACCCGTGGCGACCTCGCGCACCGCGTGCACGAGGTCGGCGTCCGCGGCCTCCTTGAGCATGTAGCCGCTCGCCCCGCCGGCGAACGCCTCGCGCACGTAGTGCGGATCGTCCTGCATCGACAGCACGAGGACACGCGCGCCCTTGGACGCCTTGATGATCTCGGCCGTCACCTCGAGGCCGCTCCCCTCGGGCATCACGACATCGAGGAGGACGACGTCCGGCTTCTCGAGTCGCGAGGCGCGGACGCCCTCATCGGCGGTGCCGGCCTCGGCGACGACTTCCATGTCCTTCTCCCGATCGAGCAGGAGCCGAAGGCCGGCACGTACGACGGCGTGGTCGTCGATGATGAGGACGCGAATGCTCACAGCAAAGGCAACTCGACGAGTAGCGTAGTCCCACGGCCGGGCGTCGAGTCGACGGTGAGGTGGCCGTCGAGCAGCTCGACGCGCTCGCGCATCCCGACGAGGCCGACCCCGGCGCGAGGCGCGCCGGGGTCGAACCCCCGCCCGTCGTCCTCGATCACCCCGACGAGGGTGTCTCCGCGCCGCGTGAGGAAGACGCTCAGGTGTCGGGCACTCGCATGCTTGACGACGTTCGTGACCGCCTCCTGGACGATGCGGTAGACGGCGGTCTCGACCTCTGGCGGGAGTCGGGCCGAGCCGAGCGGCGCCTCGACCTGGACGTCGAGCCCGCTCCGCTCCCGCGCCGACTGGCCGAGCCGCTTCAGAGCGGGAACGAGCCCGAAGTCGTCGAGGGCCGTGGGCCGGAGATCGACGGCGAGCCGACGCACCTCCTGCAGCGTCTCGACGACGAGAGCGCGGAGGTCGGCCGCAGCCGCACGCGCCTCGTCCTGGGTCGCCGCCCGCTCCACGGCGTTGAGCCCGAGGAGCATCGACGTGAGCGCCTGCCCGGTCTCGTCGTGGAGCTCCCGCGCCAACCGACGGCGCTCGAGCTCCTGCGCGGCGACGGCTCGATGGAGCGCGTCGCGGGCGACGCGCTGGGAGAGGTCGACGGCGACGGCGGCGCGCGGCGCGAAGGTCTCGACGAGACGCAGGTCGTCGTCGTCGAACCGCGGGTCCTCTCCCTCGCGATCGACGACGATGAGGACACCGAGCGGCCGCCCCCTGACGAGCAGCGGCACGACGAGCTCGGACTGGGCCCCGAGGAGGCTCGCGATCTCCTGATCGACCTCGGGATCGTCGGGCACCGAGTCGATGCGCTCGCTCTGTCTGCGCGCGAGCGCGGCAGCGCTCTTCGTTCCCGGCCCGAGCACCGTTCCGACCGCCGCGTCGTCGGTCGCCGCCTCGATCCGGAGCACCCCGTCGGAGCGTGCGAGGGCGATCGCGACGAGGCGCGCCCCGAGCAACGCACGAAGGCGCTCGGTGAGCAGCGCGAGCTGCGGCGCCAGCTCCATCTCCCCCGCGAGCGCCATCGCCAGCTCGTTCAGCGACTCGAGCTGCCTCGACCACTCCGTCGACTGCTCGTACAGCCGTGCGTTCTCGACCGCGACAGCCGCCTGCGCAGCGAGGAGCCCGACGAACTCCTCGTCCTCGTCGGTGAAGTCCGCTCCGCCCTCCTTGTCGGTGAGGTAGAGGCGCCCGTACGTCACGTTGCGCAGGAGCAAGGGGACGCCGAGGAACGTCCGCATCGGCGGGTGGTTGGGCGGGAACCCGACCGAGCGCGGATCGCCCTCGATGTCGTGCACGCGCACGGGCCGGCTTCCGTCCGACACGTCACCGAGCAGCCCCCGCCCGGTCGGAAGAGGACCGATCGCACGGATCTCCTCCTCGCTCATGCCGTGGGTGATGAACCGCTCGAGCGCCTCCCCGGACTCGTCGAGCACGCCGAGCGCCGCGTACCGCGCTCCGCTGAGCTCGACGGCGGAACGGACGAGCGTCTGCAGGACGCCGTCGAGGCTGAGCTCGGAGGTGAGCGCGATGCCCGCCGTGACCAGCGCCTGATGTCGATCGTGACGTCCCACGCACGAATTATCCGTTCCCGGCACCACGACGAGGCGCGAACAGGCAGACTTCCTCCATGCCCCCCGTTCCGAAGCCGAAGGGCCCGAAAGGCGCGGGCGGATCGCCCGGCTCCTCCGGGTGGGGCCGCTCGAACCGCACGATCCTCCTCGCGATCGCGGGCGCGGCCGTGCTCGCGGTGGTGCTGGTGGTCGCAGCCATCGCCTTCAGCGGGGGCGACGACGAACAGGCGACGACGACCGGACCGACGTCCGGCTCCACCGCAGTCGTCGACGGCATCCCGCAGAGCGGGACCGTGCTCGGCAATCCTGACGCGCAGGTGACGCTCCTCCAGTACGAGGACATCCAGTGCCCGGTCTGCAAGTCCTACACCGAGTCCGGGTTCCAGACGGTCGCGGACGAGTACGTGCGGCCCGGCGACGTGAAGGTCGACTTCCGCGGCCTCGAGTTCCTCGGCGACGACTCGACCAAGGCCCTGAGCCACGTCCTCGCCGCCGCCAAGCAGGATCGCGCCTGGCAGCTGGTCGACCTGCTCTACGCGAACCAGGGCGCGGAGAACGCCGGGTGGGTCACCGACGATCTCCTCCGCGAGCTCGGCGGGCAGATCGAGGGCCTCGACGTGGACGCGATGTTCGCGGACGCCGCCACGCCCGAGATCGCTGCCGAGATCGAGCAGGTGGCGCAGGAGGCGGCTGACCGGCGCGTGCCGGGAACCCCGTGGTTCTACGTCCAGATCGGCGACGACGAGCCGTACGAGGTGCAGCCCAGGTCGCTCGACGGCGACGAGTTCCGCCAGATCCTCGACGACGCGCTCGACCGGTGAGCGACCGCGCCCTGCGCGCGGCCGTCGCCCTCGTCGCCCTCGCCGGGGTCGCGGTCGCCGGGTACTTGACGTGGGTGCACTACCAGCCCGGATCGCTGATCTGCACGGGGGGCGGCGGGTGCGAGACGGTGCAGGAGTCCGACTACGCGGTGATCGCGGGCATCCCCGTCGCGCTGCTCGGGCTCCTCGCGTACGTCGCCGTCCTCGTCCTGACCGCGATCGACAACCCGACGACGCGACTCGTGACGGCGGTGATCGCCGTCGGCGGGCTCGGATTCGCGGTCTACCTGATCGTGCTCCAGGCGTTCGTGATCGACGCGTGGTGCGTCTGGTGCCTCGTCAACGACGTGGTGATCGTCCCCGCACTCGCCCTCGTCAGCGTCCTGCGGCTGCGCGAGCGACCGCACTGAGGAACGCCGCGCGGCGAGATCGCCCGCGGGGCGTCGTCGCACGACGGCGGCGGGCGCTCGACCGCCCGCGGAGGGATCAGGTCATCGGGACCTGGCGCTGGAGACGCGACGTGATCCGGTCGAGGATCTCCGTCAGGCTGTCACCCGTGGCCGTGATGCCGTGATTGCGGAGGCCGATGATCGCGTGTGTCGGGTCCGGCTCCCTGGCGATCAGCTGGGCGACGGACTCCGCGAGCTCCTGGGTTCCGCAGGGGTAGTTGATGTCCGTCGCCACGATTCCCTCGACCCATGCGTGAACGTGGAGGATCGCGCCGACACCGGGGTGCTCCTGGTAGATCATCCAGTGCTCGATCGCGTCGACCGACACGCGGCGTGGCTCGATGCCGGGCGGCACGCTCAGCACGATGCGCGCGCTCGGCTCGTCGTAGTCGACGACGAGGAGGACGTCCGTCCCCACCTTCTCCAGCTTCGACTTGTCGACACCGCTCGCGCTCATCCAGAACCGGTCGGCGTCGAGCCGCTGGGAGAGGTTGCCGTAGGAGAGCCCGCCCACCTGGTAGAGGCGCATCACGTGCCGCAGGTCGCGCTCGGACAGGTACTCGTGAACGGGGAACGGCGCGGGGAGCAGGTCGAGCTCGTCCATGCGCTTCCCGGCGCGACCGATCTCGGCGGTGTTCTCGTCGCCGTCCCAGAGCTCCGGCTCGAGATCGGGGCGGAACTCGTTGTCGATCACGAGCTTGGACTTGGCGAGCGGGGCGAGCCGCTCGAACACGTCCGCGGGATCGTCGGTGATGCGATAGGTGCCCCGCTCCATCGTCGTGAACCAGACGCCCTCTCCGGGGACGTGGAGCACGACGACGTTCGAGAGCGTCCGCACCAGCATCGGGTAGCTCGTCTTGAGCACGTCCGCCGGCGCCTCCCGGAGCTCGTAGAAGGAGGCCGAGTACGTGCCCCGAGACGCCCGCCTGAACGCCTTCGGGTCCTCGGGATCGAACATGTTGAGGACGAAGTCGGCGTCGGCGACGTCCGCGACGAGCTCGAACCCGTCGCGCTCGAACTCGCGCCCGATCCGCGCCACCCATTCCTCGTGGCTCGGCGACGTCGCCGAGCCCCAGATCGCGTACCTGCGCACGGCGACAGCCTACCGCGCCGGTCCGGCGGAAGTGAGCATCGACCCGCGGCACGAGAGGCGGCGAGATCGGTGCGCCGCCTCTCGTTCGACGTCTCGCACGACGGCACTCCGCCCCACCGGTGCCTCGCCCGAGGCAATCGCGCCGGAGGAACTAGCGGAAGAGGTCGCGGTCGCGAGGCATGACGAGCTCGGCCGCGCTGCCCTCTCCCGGCTCGACGTCGACGCCGCGGACGATCGCAGCCGGGATGCCGCGCGCCTTCCCCATCACGAGCTCCGCGGCGCCCGCGATCTCGTCGGCGACGGCGATCCGCGTGGAGTGGAGCTCCCGGCCCGCGGCGTCGAGCTCGCCCCGCATGTCCGTGACCGGCGCGATCCCGGCGACGCCGAGTGCGACGTCCGTCGTCCCCTGACGCCAGGCGCGGCCGAACGAGTCGCTGACGACGACGGCGGGGGCGACGCCGGTCGTCTCGAGGAGCCGCTCTCGCAGCCGACGGGCGCTCGCGTCGGGATCGAGCGGGAGCAGCACCACGGTGCGGGGGCCCTTGGCGTTCGAGGCGTCCACACCGGCCGAGGCGCACACGAACCCGTGGCGGGTCTCGGCGATCACCAGCGGCGGCCGCGAGCGCACGATCTCGGCGGACTCGTCGAGGATCACCTGGACGTGGCGCGGGTCACCGTCGGGGCCCGCGAGCTCGACGGCGCGTGCGGTCGGCTCGACGCCGTCGAGCGACACCACCCGCCCCTCGACCTTCGACACCGCCTTCTGTGCGACGACGACGACGTCCCCGCGCTCCAGACCACCGACCGCCGCGATCGCGACGGCGAGCTCGGCCGCGAGGTCGTCGCCCTCCTCGAGCTCCGGGACGCCCCGGAGCGGGATCACGCGGACCTCGCCGGTCACCGCTCAGTGCAGGCCGGTAAGACGCACCCCGGCGTGCGCCCGGTAGCGCTTGTTCACGTTCACGATCACCGCCGTCATGCCCTCGAGCGCCCTCGCGCTCGCCAGGGGCCCGCAGTCGACGGCGCGGCCCGTCGTGAGATGGGCGGCGAGCTCGAGCACGGCGTCCTTCGCAGCGCGGTCGTCGCCACAGACGAGCGCGTCCTCGTCCGGCGGGGCCTCACCGCCGAGGTTGGACGCCGCGAGCGAGTGGAGCCCCGCGACGACGGGCCCCGCGATCTCGTCCTGGATCCGCTGGGCGATCGACGTCGCCTCGTCCGTGGGCAGCACGCCGTCCTTCGTGAAGCGAAGCTCGGCCGCCACCGAGAGCACCGGCGTCGTGCCGATCGCATCGCGCAGTGCACGCGCCGTCTCCACCGCGCCGTCCGCCTTCGTCGTGAGGACCACGAGGTCGGCTGCACGGGCGGCGTCGTCGTTCGTCGCGCCCTCGACGCCGAGCTCGGCCGCCGCCGCGGCCGCGCGCTGGGCGTCACGAGAGCCGATCACGACCGCGTAGCCCGCCTCTCGGAGCCTGACGGCCAGCGCGATCCCGAAGCTCCCCGTGCCACCGATCAACGCGACCTTCACGAGACCACCTCCAGGGTGAACGCCGCGAGGCGACGCGCGTCCTCGCGACCGGTCATGAGCGTGCGTGTGACGGCGAGCGGCACGCCCGCACGCGCGGGTGCATCCGCCTCGTCGATGACGAGCGCGTCGATCAGGCCCGCGTAGCGGGCCGCGACGTGCGCGGGTGTCGTGCCGCCGGCCATGCGGGAGAGCATACGGTCGAGGGGGCCCTTGACGGCGCGGCCGCCGATCAGCGGGCTCACCGCGACGCACGCTGCGCGGCGCGACGCGAGCGCGTCGCGGATCGGTCGGACCGCGAGGATCGGGTCGATCGACACGTAGGGGTTGCTGGGCGCGATCACGATGCCGTCGGCCCGCTCGATCGCCTCGAGCACGCCGGGGGCCGGGCCTGCCTCCTCGTCGCCGGCCACCACGACGTCGTCGACCTCGTCGCGGTGTCCCCGGGCAACGAACCACTCCTGGAACGCGAAGCGCCCGGCCGGCGTGACGACGTGCGTCCGGAGCGGGTCGTCGGTCGCGGGGAGCAGGTGGGCCTCGATGCCCGCGGCGCGGACGAGCCGCTCGGTGACGGCCGAGAGGGGGTCACCCCGGCGCAGCGCCTCGGTGCGGACGAGGTGCACGCCGAGGTCGAGGTCGCCGAGCTGGAACCAGCCCTCCCCGCCCCACGACCGCGCGGACTCGAGCGCCCGCCACGTCTCGCCGGCACGGCCCCAGCCGCGCTCCTCGTCGTTGACACCGGCGAGCGCGTAGAGGACGGAGTCGAGGTCGGGGCTGACGTGCACGCCGAGCACCGTCAGGTCGTCGCCGACGTTCCCGATCACGGTCAGCTCGCCCGGCTCGAGCACGTCGTAGAGGCCGCGAGCGAGCTTCGCGCCCCCGACGCCGCCGCACAGGCACACGATCCTCATCGTGCGCAGACGGGAGCCTGCTCGAGCTGCCGTCGCGCTCGTCGCGTATGCGCGCCGAGCGGCAGCGGGAGGCCGTCGAGGTCGGCGAGCGTGTCCACGTCGAGGACGAGCTCGGGGATCACGACCGGCGCGAAGCCGGCGTCGGCGAAGCGGGCGGCGCTGCCGCGGCCGTAGAGCGGGGCGAACGCCGACGGGTCGGGAAGCGAGAGCGCGTTCGTCGTCCCGTCGCGCGCCGGGACGAGCGCCGGTGCCGTCGCCGCCGCGAGCGTGGACAACGCCTCCGGCGTCGCGCACGGGAGGTCGGCGTTGACGACGAGGGCGCCGCCGACCACCTCCCCGAGCGCGCGTTCCACCGCGGCGCCCTGCCCGCGCCCGGGATCGGCGACGACGTCGCAGCCAACCGGGACGCCCGTCGGGTCGTCGGTGACGACGACGACGCGGCCGACGGCGAGCGACGCCGCGACGACGTCGGCGAGCATCGCCCGGGCGAGGCGTGCCCGGACCGACTCCGGGAGCCGGCTCTTGCCCGTGGCGCGGAACGGGACGACGACGGTGGGCACGCGCGCAGACTACGCAGGATGCGCCGTCCAGGGAGCGGATCGTGCCGGTCGCGGGCGGTCGAGGCGAACGCGCTAGGCCGCGTGCGACGACGTGCCGGAGCCAGGCCCCGACGTCGCCCATTCGTTGACCTCGAACCAGTGCGTGCCCGCGAGGGCGGAGACGACCGTCGGGTCGGTGTGTGCCGCGTTGAACACGTGGCGGTCGGCATCGCAGCAGATCTCCGTCTCGTCCAGCGAGAGCTCGGCGAGCCGGCCGACGACGTCGAACGGCAGCTGGGCGTCGCGCAGCGTCATGTGCTTGAACTGACACTCGGGGGCGAGCTCCATCAGCGCCGGCCAGTCGGGACAGGTCTTGTAGCTCATCGGACACCCTCGTTCGCGCCCGGCTCCCAGGTTCCTCCGAGCCGCACCAGGCCGCGCCCCTCGCCGTCCGGGTAGACGACGAACACGAGCGCGTCGTCGACGGTGTGCAGGAGCCCGGTCCCGTCCGCTCCCTCGAGGGTCACCCGGAGATGGAATCGCCCGAACTCGAGCGGCGGACGAGGCAGGTCGAGCCGTACGAGCACGGGGCCGCCGCCTGCGGGCCATCCGAGCTCGCCGAGGCCGGCACCGTCCTCGGCGACGAGGACGCCCGCGTCGTCCCGGATCTCGACGTGGAGGCGGGGCGGGGCGACGGGGACGTGGGCGGTCACGTCGATCTCGAGGGTGAGCGGCTCCCCCGCGAGCACCTGCTCCCGCGGCGCGCCGTCGGCCCCGAGCAGGCGCGCCGCGTCGATCGTCGCGTCGCCGCTCCCCCACTCCCTGAGCCCGGCGCTCCGCTCGGCGGGGTCGACGTCCTCGGCGAGCTGCCGCCGGTAGCGGGCGATCGCCTCGTGCGTGCCCCCGTCGAACGCCACCTCGCCCTCGCGGAGCAGCACGGCGCGCGTGCACAGGCGCTCGACCGCGGCCGCGTCGTGGGAGACGAACACGATCGTCCCTCCCGCCTGCTTGAACTGCGCGATGCGCCCGAAGCACTTCCGCTGGAACGCTTCGTCGCCGACCGCGAAGACCTCGTCCAGCAACAGCACGTCTGCCTCGAGGAACGCGGCGATCGCGAACCCGAGGCGCATGTACATCCCGGACGAGTACGTGCGCACCGGACGGTCGATCGCGTCCTCGAGCTCTGCGAAGTGGACGATCTCGTCGAAGCGCTCACGGATCTCGGCTCGGCGAAGGCCCTGGATCGAGCCGTTGAGGAAGACGTTCTCGCGCCCGGTGAAGTCGGGATGGAAGCCGGCTCCGAGCTCGAGGAGGCTCCCGACACGGCCGCCGACGGCGACGCGCCCCCGGGTCGGCTTGATGATCCCCGCGACCAGCCGGAGGAGCGTCGACTTCCCGGAGCCGTTCCTCCCGACGAGGCCGACCGACTCTCCCGGCTCGACCTGCAGCGAGACGTCACGGAGCGCCCAGACCTCCTGGGCCCCTGTACGACCGCGCGCGAGCACGAGCTCCTTGAGGGTGCTCGTCTCGCGCGCGTGGACGACGAAGCGCCGGGCGACGCCGGCGACGTCGATCGCACCCGGCGTCACCGGAGCCCCCGGAAGAGGCGCGGGACGGCACCGTGGCCGGCGGGGACGCCGTCGACCAGCCCCCTGTGCCCGGAGGTGCGCGCCCGACCGTTCATGCGGGGACGGGCACCGCCGTCTGCTCGCGGACGAACGCCGCCAGCTGGGTGAGGACGCCCGGGTCCGTCGCCGGGAGGACTCCGTGGCCGAGGTTGAAGACGTGCCCCGGTCGCCTCCTCGCGCGTGCGAGCACGTCCCGGGCCTCGGGCTCCACGACGTCCCAGCCGGCGAGACACACGGCGGGATCGAGGTTCCCCTGCACGGCCCGGTCGCCGACGAGCGCCCAGCCGTCGTCGAGGGGCGTCCGCCAGTCGATCCCGATCACGTCGCCTCCCGCCGAGGCGATGTCCTCGAGCAGGTGCGAGGCCCCGGTCCCGAAGTGGATCGTCGGGGCGTCGACGCCCTCGAGGACACGGCTGCTGTACGAGGAGACGTGCGCCCGGTAGTGGTGGGGCGCCAGCGCGCCGACCCACGAGTCGAAGAGCTGGATCACGTCGGCGCCCGCTCGCACCTTCGACGCGACGTACGCGGCGAACGTCTCCGCGAGCTTGCCGAGCAGCCGGCCCCAGAGCTCGGGCTCCTCGAGCATCATCCTCTTCGTCGTCGAGAACTCGCGGCTCGGACGCCCCTCGACGAGGTACCCGGCGACGGTGAACGGGCCGCCGCAGAAGCCGACGACCGCCTTCTCGGGCGCGAGCTCGGCGCGGACGAGCCGCACGGCCTCGAGCACGGGGCCGAACGCCTCCTCCGGGTCGGGAACCCGGAGTGCGTCGATGTCGCGTGCCGTCCGCAACGGGCGATCGACCACCGGGCCGACGCCTTCGACGAGCTCGACGTCGACGCCCATGCCGAGGACGGGGGTCATGATGTCGGCGAAGAGCACGGCGGCGTCGACGTCGTGTCGCCGCACCGGCTGCAGCGTCACCTCCGCGCACAGCTCGGGCGTCCCTGCGACGTCGAAGAACCCGTGGCGCTCGCGGATCGCGCGGTACTCCGGCAGTGAGCGGCCTGCCTGGCGCATGAACCAGACCGGCGTGTGCTCGACCGGCTCACGCCGCGCGGCGCGAACGAGAAGCGGCACAGTCACGGGGTGAGAGTAGCCTGCGCGCAATGAGGGCACGGACGACCGCCGTCCCCCTGGCTCCGCGGTGGCTCGGAGCGGAGGTCGGCACGCCGCGGGCGGGCACGCTGCTGCGGGCGCACGTGTCGGTCGAGAACGTCGGGAGCGCCACCTGGCGCTCGCGCGCGGACGACGGCCTCCAGGTCGCCTACCACTGGCTCGACCCGCTCGGGAACCCCGTCGTCTGGGACGGGGCGAGGACGGCGCTCCCACGACCCGTCGCCCCGGGCGAGCGGCTCGACGTGGACGTGGACGTCCGCGTCCCGCGCCCGCCGGGCCGCTACGTCCTCCGCTTCGACTTCGTCGAGGAGCACCGCTTCTGGCTGGAGGAGCTCCACTGCCCGACGCTCGACGTCGCGCTCGACGTGCTCCCCCGGATCCCGGCACGGCGTCTCGGTGTCGTCGTCCACGGAGGCACCGACGCCCGGACCGAGGCCGCACTGGCCGCCCAGGACGAGCCGCTCGTCGCCTCCGATCCCGAGGCCGTCGCGCATCTCGTGCCCGGGGCGGCGCCACCGCCCGACTGGTCGCGCAGGCTGCTCGACGCGCACGAGGAGGGGTGGGCGGCCGTCGGGCCGGCGATCGTCCCCGAGAACGGCCTCGTCGCCGGGCGCCGCCGACGCCGGGCGTACGCGGCGTGGGCCCCGGGCGGTCGCAACCCGAGGCTCGGCGTCCCGCTGGTGCTCCCGAGCCTGATCGTGGGGCTCGAGCCGGGCGAGCATCGCGGGCTGCCGTCGTACGACGGCGACGACGGCGTCTTCGAAGGCCGTATCGTCGTCAGGCTTGCGCCGCGATCCGGTCGTCGACCGACCTGAAGACGAGCGCGCCGAGCACGAGCGCGACCACGGTCTCCGTGAGCAGGTAGACGGCGACGGCGACCGACGGCGCCTCGCCGGCGAAGAGCGGTGCACGGAACGCCTCCACGACGGGCGTCATCGGGTTGCCCCACTGGAGGACGTCGGCGAGCCAGGGGTGCGACTCGATGCCCGGGAGATCGGAGATCCGGTAGAGGATCGGCGTGAGGAAGAACCACGGCAGCAGGAGCGCCGTGACGATGAACTCGACGTCGCGGAAGATCGCGTTCACGGAGGCGACCGCGAGCGAGAGACCGCCGACGAAGAGCACGATCACGGCGGCGGTGGGGATCGAGAGCCACGCCGTCCCCCGCGTGTCGTCGAGGACGACGAGGGAGAGGACGAGCGCGACCGCCAGCATCGCGCCGAACGCGACCACCTGGGTTGCGACGACCGACAGCGGCACGAGCTGGCGAGGGAACCGCACCTTGCGGATGAGGTTCGCGTTCTCGAGCAGGCTGCGCGCCGACGACTGCAGCGACGAGGCGAAGAAGACCCAGGGAGGGAGCCCACAGAGGAGGAACAGCCAGTAGTCGTCCACCGCCTCCGTCGGCTGCGCCTTCCACAGGACCGAGAACACCACGAGGTAGACGAGCATCAGCAGCACCGGGAGCGCGAGCGTCCAGGCGAGCCCGAGCACGGATCCCTTGTACTTCGCCCGCAGGTCGCGGCGGAAGAGGCTCCCGAAGAGCTCGCGGTAGCGGACCACGTCCGCGTACACGTTCATGGCGCGTCAGTGTAGGGGTCGGGACGTCGTGCCCCCAACGGCCTGTCGGTGCCGCCACGCTGTCCGTGCTCCGCGGCAGCCTCTACCCTTCCCGTGTGAGCGCAGCCGTCACGATCGTCGCTGCGCCCGTCGCGGCGCTCGTCATCTGGACGCTGCTCCGCTCGTCCGCACTGGGCGACCGGCTCGTCGCGCACCCCACCGGTGAGCGGTGGCACGAGCGCCCGACACCGACGTTCGGCGGGGTCGGGATCACGCTCGGGCTCATCGCCGGCGTCGCCCTCGCCGTCGCGATCGGCGTCGTCGACGTCGGCGGGGAGCTCGCCGGCGTCCTCGTGGGCGCCGTCCTCCTCTTCGCGGCGGGGCTGCTCGACGACATCCGGCATCTCGGCCCCGTGACGAAGCTCGCCGTCCAGTTCGCCGCCGCCGGGATCGCGGTCGCGGCGGGCCTCCGGGTCGACCTGATCGGGAACGACGTGATCGCGACGATCGTCGCCCTCGTGTGGCTCGTCGGGATCACGAACGCGTTCAACCTGCTCGACAACATGGACGGGCTCGCGGCCACGCTCGCGGCCGTCGCGTGCGGCTACTTCGCGATCGACGCGGCGACCGTCCACGAGAACGACACCGTGCTCGTGCTCGCACTCGCGGTCGGGTTCGCGTGTCTCGGGTTCCTCCCCTTCAACCTCCGCCCGCGCGAGGGAGCGGTCGTGTTCATGGGCGACTCCGGGAGCCAGGTGCTCGGCTTCCTGCTCGCCGCCCTCGGTCTCGCCGCGAGCTGGACGACGGCCGGGACGACGGTCGCGACGATGCTGCTGCCCCTGCTCGTCCTCGCCGTGCCGATCCTCGACACGACGCTCGTCACGGTCGCGCGACTCCGCGAGCGCCGACCGGTCACGCAGGGCGGCAAGGACCACACCTCGCACCGCCTCGTCTACTACGGGCTGTCCGAGGCGAGGGCGGTCGCCCTGCTCGCGATCATCGCCGTCGCCCTCGGCGCGACCGCCGTCGCCTACAACGTCCTCGACAACGGACGCGTGACCGCCGTCGGCGTCCTCCTCACCTTCGTGCTGCTCGTCCAGTTCGGTGGGTTCCTCAGCGACCTGAACGAGCGCACCCGCCGCGGCCAGGCGGGCGACACGTCGCTCCGGGCCGCGCTCACGTTCGAACCGCGCCGGCTCGTCGAGGTCCTCGTCGACTTCGTGCTCGTCTGCGGGTCGTTCCTCGCCGCCTACGTCCTCGTGATCGGCGGGGAGGGGTCGGAGGTCCAGCGCGGGACGTTCCTGGCGGCGCTTCCGGTGGTGCTCGGCCTGCGGTACGTCGCGTTCGTCGCGTTCCGCATCTACCGGCGCGTCTGGCGCTTTGCGACCGCGCGGGACGCGCTCGCGATCGGCGCCGCCTGCGTGCTGTCGGAGCTCGCAGCGCTCGGCGTGGTCGTCGCGACGCGTCCGCTCGGCTCGTTCCCCGCCCGGATCTTCCTCGTCGACGCGGTCCTCTGTACGGCGCTCGTCGCCGCGTCGCGGCTCGCGCTCAAGCTGCTCCCCGAGCTGCACGGGCACCGGCGTCGCGAGCGGCGTCGCGTCCTCGTCGTCGGGGCGGGGCGGCACGGCCGCAGCGTCGTCCGGGAGCTGCGCGAGGACGGCGCCCGGGTCGCAGGGTTCGTCGACGACAACAGGTCGCTGCGCAGGCGCCGGATCGTCGGCGTCACCGTGCTCGGCGGGATCGACGAGAGCGCCCGGATCATCGCCGTCGTCGACCCGGACGAGGTGCTGGTGACGATCCCCGAGGCGCCACCGGACCGTCTCGCGCACGTCGTCCAGGCGTGCGAGGAGGCCGGTATACCCTGCCGGTTCGTGCACCGGCGGACGGAGACCCAGCCCTCGCTCGTCGAGGTGACGGCGGAGTGAGCACCACCGCCGCGGCGCCGCGCGCCCGGCAGCGATGGGACGAGCGGCTGCGGGTCGAGACCGTCGTCCCGCTCCTCGTCGTCTTCCTCGTGCTCACGGCGCTGTACGTCTGGCAGGCGTCCCGTCGCGAGGTGCCCTCGATCTTCACCGACGAGCTCGAGCTCACCCAGCTGTCGCGGTCGATCGCGGAGACGGGGCTCCCAGCGCGGCGCGGGGAGCTGCACGGCTTCACGTCCCTCGTTCCCTGGCTGACCGCGCCGGCCTGGTGGATCGACGACGTCTCGACCGCCTACTCCACGCTCAAGTACGCCCAGGCGCTGGTGATGGCCGCGACGGTCCTCCCCGCGTACCTGCTCGCCCGCACGGTCGTCTCCCGGCCGTGGGCGCTCTTCGCGGCGACGGCGACGATCGCCGCTCCCGCACTGTCGTACTCGCCGATCGTCGTCGAGGAGCCGTTCGCCTACCCCGCGGCCGCGACGGCCCTCTGGCTCAGCGTCCGGGCCGTCGCGAGACCGACGTGGCGCACGGTCGCCGTCGCCCTTGCCGCGTGCATCGTCGCCGCCGGGATCCGCTCCCAGCTCGTCGCGCTCGTACCGGCCCTCGTCGTCCCGCTGCTCGTGCGGGGATGGAGGACGCCCCGCGCCCGACGGTTCCGATCGACCTGGAGCCGCTGGGACTGGGCCGGGGCGATCGCGCTCGCGGTGGGGGCGGTGCTGTTCCTGATGGCCGTCGCGGGGCACCTCTCGGGGGAGTGGGAGGTGACGATGGCGCTCTGGAAGGGCCGGATCGTCGAGTACGGGCTGTTCGCGTTCGGCGCCTTCACGATCGGCGTCGGCGTCCTGCCGGTGATCGCCCTCCTCGCGGCCCCCTTCCGGCCGCGCGAGGAGCTCCGCGACCCCCGCACGTGGGCCTTCGCCCTCGTCAGCGCGTCCGCCGTGGCGTCGTTCGCGTTCTACGCCGGGCTGAAGGGCGCATATATCTCGACCGTCTTCGGAAGCTTCTCGGTCGAGCGGAACCTCATCTACCTGACCCCGCTCGCGTTCGCGGCGACCGCGCTCGTGCTCGCGCGCCGCACGATCTCGCCGTGGGCCCTCGCGGGGGCGACGGCCGTCGTCGTCTACCTCGTCGTCGACACGCCGATGCGCCTCGACCAGTACCCGTACTACGAGGCGCACGGGCTCGCGATCCTGGCGTTCGCCAACCGGGTGCTCGTCTGGCCCGAGAGCACGATCCAGGCGTGGCTCGTGGGGATCGCCCTCGGGTCGGGGGCGCTCCTCGCCGCGATCGCACTGCTCCGCTCGTGGTCGCGGTGGGCGCTCGGGCTCTCGCTCGCGGTCGTGGCGGCCGTTCTCACCTGGAACCTCACGAACGAGGTCTACGCCGCGAACGGCGAGCGCCGGCTCTCCGACCAGCTCGCCGACAACTTCGTGGCCGACCGGGAATGGGTGGACGAGGCGGTCGGGAACGGGACCGTGACGATCGTCGGGCAGCAGCACGTCGACCCGACCGCGATCTGGCTGACGGAGTTCTTCAACCGCTCGGTGACGCAGGTGTGGAGCGTCGACCCGAGCAGCCCGGCGCCTCCACCGGGCCCGACCGAGACCCCCGACCTCGTCAGCCCGCAGGGCGACCTCTGGCCCGATCCGGAGACCGACTACGCCCTCGCCGTCAACGGCGTGCGCCTCCAGGGCGAGGTCGTCGAGGAGCTGCCCGACGACCTCACCCGCCTCTACCGGCTCGACGGCCCCTTCCGGATCGCCGAGAACCAGACGGGCGTCTTCGGAGACGGCTGGATGGGCGAGACGGCCGCGTACAACCGGTTCGCGGTCGCGGACGACGGCCCCGGGTTCGCGCGCGTGACGCTGTCGCGGGAGGCCTTCTGCACCGACGTGCCCGTCCCCAGTCGCATGACGATCCGCATCGGGCCCGTGGGGACGGGCGCCGACAAGCAGCCGGCGCTGGCGTCGGTGACCGAGGAGCGCGTCGTCGAGGTCGAGCCGTGCCAGGCGCAGACGATCCTGCTCCGTCCGCCGGGCGCCCCGTGGCGCGTGGAGGTGCAGGCGCAGACGTTCGTCCCCGCCGAGGTCGACCCGAACCTCGGCGACCGCCGACGGCTCGGCGCGCGCGTCGGCTTCGGGTTCGTCCCGGTCTGACCGCCGCCCGGGGCCCGCTCAGCCGACGTCGCGGGCGTCGCTCCGCCAGGCGGCGACGAGGAGCGTGAAGCGACGGCGGAGGAGCAGCCGCGCGATGGGCCCGCTGCGCTCGAGCCCGCGGAGGGCCGCTCCCGCCGGGCGGGGCAGCGAGATGCGCTGCGGGACGAAGAACGGACGCAGCTCGGTGCGGTCGAGCCCCGCCGCCCGCAGGTCGGCGAGCACGCCGTCGACGTCGTACTGCCGCGGATTGAGGTCGAAGACGAGCTTGCCCGTGGTGAAGCCGGCCACCCGAGAGAAGAACGTCCGTCGGTCCCGCGCGTAGTAGATGGCGCGGAACACGGTCGTCGCCGCCACCGGGCCCGGCGGCACGTACGTGTCGATGTCGCCCACCTCGACCACGGCCTCGTCCCCCAGCCGCCGTCTGGCCTCGGCCACCATCTCCGGGGTCACGTCCACCCCCCGGTAGCGCAGGCCGCGACGGACGAGGAACGCACCGAGGCCGCCGTCGCCACACGCGAGGTCGAGGACCTCGTCGCCTGCCCGCAGCGGCGGGCCGAGGCGCACGACGAGGTCGGCCCGGTGGCCGAGGTACGTCGCCCCGTCCGCGTACTCGAGGTCCGACCAGCCGACGGCCTTGCGCCGGTACTGCTCCTGCTTCGCGCTCACAGGGCGAGCAGGCGCTCGGGATGCTTGCGCAGGAAGCGCGCCATGCCCCGCGCGTGCCAGATCGTGTGCCGGGAGAGGAACGTCCTGTCGATCACCGCCGCGTAGCGATGGTGGACGACCGCCTGCGGCACGTACCACCGTTCCCAGCCTGCGCGCATCGCCCGGTAGCAGACGTCGATGTCCTCGACGTAGTGGCGGTAGCCGGAGTCCCAGCCGTCGAGCTCGTCGAGCATCGTGCGGCGCATCAGCAGGAACGCCCCGAGCAACCAGTCCGCCTCGACGGGCGCCTCGGGCCGCTCGTCGGTCAGGTAGTGGCCGGGCTGGTCGTACGGCGCCCGGAGGGCGCGGAGGGGGGTGCGGCGGACGATCGTTCCCCCGATCGTCGGGAAGCGACGCCGCGACGGCTGCCACGTCCCGTCGGGCCAGCGCAGCTGCGGCCCGGCGATCCCGCAGCGAGGACGGCTCTCCGCGCAGGCGACGAGCGCGGCCACCGCACCGGGCTCGGGCCGTGTGTCCGGCGTCGCGTTGAGCACGAAGTCGCCCGTCGTCGCGGCCGTCCCGAGGTTCACGTTGGCCGCGAGCGAGAGCGGCCGGGGGTTCTCGAGCACCCGCACGCCTCGTGGCACCGAGCGCACGGAGCCTGCGACGTTGGAGACGACGACGATCTCGTCGACCTGCTCGACGAGCGCCGGCACGAGGAGCTCGACCTCGTCGGCATGTCCATGGGAGACGACGACGGCGGAGACGCTCACAGGCCGAGAACCTCGCGGTAGACCCGGACGGTGCGCTCGGCGGCCGCACGCCACGAGAAGGCCCGGGCGCGCTCCAGCCCCGCTCCGGCGAGCCGCTCACGGTCGGCGACCGCGCGGGCGATCCCCTCGGCCAGGTCGGCCTCGCGCACGACGACGGCCGCATCGCCCACGACCTCGAGCAGCGCCTCGTCCGGGACCGTCACGACGGGAGTGCCCGACGCCATCGCCTCGAGGACGGGGAGCCCGAAGCCCTCGAACCGGGACGACTGCACCAGGCACACCGCGCCGCGGTAGAGCTCTGCGAGGCGCTCCTCGGGGACGTAGCCCTCGAGCCGGGCGCCGCCCCGCGCGAGCTCCGCCGCGAGCGCCCGGTCCTTGACCGGGCCGACGATGCGGAGCTCGAGGCCCGCCGCCGTGGCCGCCCCGAGCGCCGCCGCCTGGTTCTTGCGCGGCTGGATCGCGCCTACGGAGAGGACGTATCCGCGCTCGACCGGATCCCCCGGGCGGAAGGCGGGGTCGACGCCGTTCGGGGTCACCTCGACCCGGTCGGGCGCCAGCCCGTAGACGTCGACGAGGTCGCGCTTCGAGCGCTCGGAGACGGTCAGCACCCGCGCCGCCCGGCGCGCCGCCCTCGGAACGATGCGGCGGAAGAGCGCGCGCTCTGCCGCCGGCATCGACGAGGCGTCGCGCTCGAACGAGAGGTCGTGGATCGTGACCACGGCCGGGCACGGGCACCGGAGCGGGATTGCGTACTGCGTGTGCACGAGCGCGGCCCCGACGGACCGGAGCAGGCGCGGCAGCGTCCATCCCATGCGGAGCTCCCGGGAGGACGTCCGCAGCTCGAGGGGATCGACGCCGTCGGGCACGAGCTCGGGATGCCGGGTGGTGGCGGCGATGCGCAGCGGAGAGCCGGCCGCAGCGGCCGGCAGCTCGCGCAGGAGGTTGCGCACGTACGTCTCGTCTCCGGTCCGAGCGCGTCCGAGCACGTCGGCGTCCACGACGACGAGGGTCACGAGAGCTCCCTCCACACCGACTCGACGAGGTCGGCGGCGCGTTCCCACGTGTACGACCGCGCGCGATCCCGGCCCGCACGGACGAGCTCCTCGCGGCGCCGCTCCGCCTCCACGATCCCGGATGCGAGCGCGGCGGGGTCGGTCGCATCGACGAGCACGGCAGCCCCGTCCGCCACCTCCTCCGTTGCACCACCTCGCGCCGTCACCACCGGCGTCCCGCAGGCCATCGCCTCGAGGACGGGCAGCCCGAACCCCTCGTAGAGCGACGGGAAGACCAGGCAGCGGGCGCCGCGCATGAGCGCCGCCAGCTCCCCGTCCGCGACCCGGCCGACCCAGCCGGGCACGCTCACCCCGCCCCACCCCCGCGCACCGACGACGCGGAGCTCGACACCGGCGAGTCGAGACGCCTCGACTGCGCAGGCGAGGTTCTTCCGCGGCTCGAGCGTGCCGACCGCGAGCACGTAGTCGCCGTCCGCGACGGGGCCGTCGGCGGCGAAGACGGGGTCGACGCCGTTCGGGACGACACGGACGCGATCGGCGGGCACACCGAGGAGCGCACCGAGCTCCGAGCGCGTGAACTCGGAGACGGCGAGGACGACGTCCGCGGCCCGGACGCCTGCGCGCAGCGCCGCCTGCCCGGTCCACCGGTGCCACGGCGGAAAGGCCTCGGGGTGCCGGAAGAGGGCGAGGTCGTGCACCGTGACGACGAGCGGCCGTCGCGGCCGGACGGGCGCGCGGAACGTCGGGCAGTGGAGCACGTCCGCGTCGCGCGCGGCGCGTCCGAGGGCGACCGGGTACCACAGCGCGTCCCTCGCGACGGTCGACGCACGACCGGGCCCGCCGAACGTGACGCGCACGAGCTCGAGGTCCGGTCGCCCGTCGAGCGCGCCGAGGAGGCCGGTGAGATGCCGCGCCGTGCCGGCGGCGGTCTGCACGAGCGGGGAGGTGTCGATCGCGACCCTCACGACCCGGCTCCGAGGAGCGCGTCCGCCACACGCACGGCCTCCTGCGGCTCGGGCCAGCGCAGGAGCGCGACGGCAGCGGCGGCGGGCAGCCAGCGGTGCTCGACGTGCTCCTCGTCCAGCACGGGCTCCCACCCCGCCGGCGCCTCCGCCCGGTAGAGCCCGAGCTCGACCTGCTCGGTTCCTGGCGGGAAGCGCCGCCTGAGCTCCTCCGGCTCCTCCGAGAGGTCGTAGGACAGCGTCAGCGGCAGGTGCACGACGGGCGCGGCGAGCCCCGTCTCCTCGCGCAGCTCCCGGGCGGCGGCCGTCGCGGGCTCCTCGCCCCACCCCACGCCGCCCGCGACGAGATGCCAGTATCCGTGCCTCTCGGGCGAGCGCAGGACGACGAGGTACTCGTGCCGCTCCTGCGCCGGGCGGTGCACGACCACGGCCACCTCGTACGGACGTCGGAAGGTGCCGGGCCCCGTCACGACCGCGCCTCGAGCGCCGCCAGCATCGTCGCCGCCGCGGTGTCCCACGCGAACCGGCGGGCATGGACGAGCCCGGCGGCGGCGAGCTCGTCCCGGCGGGTGACCGCCTCGCGGATGCCGTCGGCGACGGCGTCCGGGTCACGGGGATCGACGCGAACCGCCGCGTCGCCGCACGCCTCGTCCAGCGACGGGTGCGTCGACGCGACGACCGGCGTGCCGCAGGCCATCGCCTCCACGACCGGGAGGCCGAAGCCTTCGAAGAGCGACGGGAACACGAAGACCTCGGCGCCGCGCAGCAGGCGCGGCACCTCCGCGTCCTCGACGTAGCCGAGCAGCGTCAGGCCGGGCTCCGGACGGTGCTCGACCGCTCCCCACCCCTCGCCACCGGCGAGCGCCAGCCCGAGATCGCCGTCGAGCCGCCGCCAGGCCTCGACGAGCGCGCCGAGGTTCTTGCGCGGCTCGCGCGTTCCGAGGCCGAGCACGTAGGGCCGGCCGAGATCTGCACGCGGCCCGTCCGGCGCGAGCCCGTCCCGCAGGCCGGGGAGCACGACGACGACGCGCTCGGGCGCCACGTCGAGCGTGGCGACGACGTCGTCGGCCGTGTAGCGGGAGTTCGTGAAGATGACGTCGCACGTCCGGGCGGCGTTCTCGTACTTGCGCGTGTGCATGGAGATCGTGCGGGGGGTGCACCACTCCGGGTGGTGGACCGGCACCAGGTCGTGGACGATCGTGCTGCGGAGCCCCCGCCGCTGCGGCGGGTACATCCAGTCGGTGAACAGGAGGGCGTCGAACGGGCCGAGGAGGCGCTCGGCGGCCGGACGGCCGAGCCGGCTCCAGGCCGTCCGCACCGCGTGCGACGCGGGGAGCGGCCACAGCCGGGGGCGCACCGGGATGCCTGCGAGCGCGTCCCGGATCCGCGCCGGCCCACGGATGCTCGTCGGCGCGAACGGCACGATCTCGTGCACCCCGGGTGCCGTCCGGGCGAGCCCGGCGACCGTGCCCACGAGGTAGTTCCCGATCCCCGTGCGGGGATGCGAGAGCGGCGACACGTCGACCGCGACTCTCACGGCACGGCCTCCAGCGCGAAGCCGTCGAAGTGGGCGCCGAGCTCCCGCCGGTCGGTCGACCCCGGGATGACGTCGATCGGCCGCGCCGTCGGGCTGACGGTGAAGCGAACGACGCACGCTCCGCCGTCCGGGAGGAGAGGCACGCGCACCGTCGCCGTCAGATCGGAGGCGAAGGCGACGGTCGACGTCTCCGAGGTACCGCCCGGCCCCCGGCTCGTCGCGGTCACGCGCTGACGGACGCCGGGGAAGAGCGACGGGTCGCTCGAGAGCGCGACGACGAGGGCTCCGCCCTCGCAGCGGCGCTTGGTGTACGTCACCGCCTTCCCGGACCAGGTGTCGTTCGGGTAGAGGCCCTCGACCTTCGTCGTCGACGCGAGGGGGCCGCGAAGCGCCCACAGGGTCGTGCCCAACTGCTCGTCACGCGCGATCACCTCGCCGTCGGGCGTCACGGACCCGTCGAGGAGCGCCCATCGTGCGGTCACCGGTGTCCCGTCCGCGCGGCGGACGACGCCGTCGGCGGCGTCGACGGCGACCCGCGTCTCGCCGATCCCGCCCGGGGTCGGCTGGTCGAGGTAGTAGACGTCGCCCACCGCTCGGTTGAAGAACTCGTTCTGGTTGACCGTGAAGCGATCCGCCCTCCCGGTCCACAGCACGGCGACGGCGCCCTCCGGGGCTCCCGGCACGGCGTCGTCGATCCAGTCCCGCTCGACGCCACGGATCCCCTGGAAGAGCGCGCCCTCGGAGGCGCGCACGAGCCCGTGCTTCCCGAACCAGATCGGGTAGAACGCGACGGCGAAGTAGGCGAGCACGACGAGCGGCACCGCGATCGCGGCCCGGGCCGGCACGGCGAGGAACACGAGCGCGAGCAGGACCGACAGCGCGAAGGCGAGCTCCGCGATCCACTCGAGCCCCACCCGGTCCTGCACCGACCACCACGGGAGCAGCATCAGGGTGTCCGACTGCGCCGAGGTGTTGATGAACCGCTCGAACGGGATCGCGAGCGTCAGCGCGGCCGACGCGCCGGCCGCGATCGCGGCGAGGGGCTGGGGCCGCGGCGCACCGCGCGCGACCCAGGCGAGGAGCACCACCAGGAGCAGCGGCGCGACGGCGAACATGTTGCGCTCCTGGATCCGCGAGGCGAAGCGCGACGCGAAGACGGCGACGACGAGCAGCACCCAGAACGACACCGCGATCGTGACCGCGAGATGCCGCCGGAGCGCCGGGTCGAGCGACCGCGGCCGGCCCACGAGCACGATCGTGGCAGCGACCGGCACGACCCCGACGTAGAGCGTCAGCTCGGCGGCGTGGTAGAGGAGGTAGCGGAGCACCTCGCCCGCCTCGTACCCGGACTCGCCGACGACCGCGTAGGCACCGAGCAGGTCCGACAGCTCGCGGCCGCGGATCGCCTGCACGACGGCCACGAGCGCGAGCCCGCCGAGGAGGACGACGTACGTCGGTGCGAACGAGCGCACGGCACGACGCAGAGAACCTGCCCCCAGCACCGCCGCGAGCAGCGGCGCGGTGAGCGTCGCCGCGACGAGCGCGACCGCCTGCGAACGCGTCGCATACGCGAGCACGAGCGTCACCAGGAGCAGCGCCTGGCGACGGAGCGTCGGGCGCTCGAGCGTCCAGAGCAGCGTCCCCGCGACCAGCAGGAACATCGGGTAGAAGACGTTCTCCGTCATCACCGTTCCCGTGTAGGCGAGCGACGGGATCGCCACGGCGAGCACCGCGGCGAAGAGGGCGAGGCC
Organism: Gaiella sp.; assembly: GCF_057140465.1. NCBI lineage: Bacteria > Bacillati > Actinomycetota > Thermoleophilia > Gaiellales > Gaiellaceae > Gaiella > Gaiella sp. The sequence continues at coordinate 14,502 of NZ_DBNHWK010000026.1, read as the reverse complement.
GCGCCCGACGACGGCGCGTGCGATCCAGTACGCGGGGATCGCGGCGAGCGACATCGCGAGCGCGTTGGTCGTCTTCACCGCCGCATAGGCGCGGGGAAGCGACTCGAACAACGCGTACGCAGGCGCGATCACGAGCGGGTAGACGAGGCCGTAGCCGCGGGCGGGCACGTCGCGGATCACGAACCCGGCTCCGTCCGCGATGCCGCGACCCAGCTCCGCGTACACGAGCTCGTCGACCATCACGAACGGCGCGACCATCCCGCGGGCGAGCACGGCCCGCACCGCGAACGAGACGCCGACGATGGCGAGGAGCCACGCCCACGTGGGGACGCGGCGGATCGCGTCACGCACCGAGGTCGACCTCGGCGAGCCTCCGGGCGATCTCCTGCGCCTCCGCCGAGCCCGGCGCGATCCCGACCGCTGCGCCGGCCTCGCTCACCTCGCGCACCACGGCGTCGGCGACGCCGCGTCCTCCCGCGGTGGTCTCGAACGCCGCGACGTAGAGGTCGGCGACGCGCCCGAGGTCGTGCTCGCGGGTGGCGAGCGCGAGCGCCGCATCACCCATGGCCGCGCGGATGTCGGGACGATCGGCGAGGAGCTCGAGCGCGGCGCCGAGCACCTCCACCTCGTCCGACCCGACGGGGACATGGAGCGCGACGTCCTTCGGGAGCTCGTGGAACCAGCCTGCATCGCTGACCACGAGCGGCTTCCCGAGGGAGAGCGCGCGGATCGCGGACCCGGACGTCTCGCCCATGGTCGGCGAGCGCAGCCCGACGTGGACGTCACACGCCTTCATCAGCGCCCACAGGCGACGCTCGTCGACGTATCCCTCGCGGAGGATGCCGCCGTCGTCGATCCCGAGGCGCTGCAGGCGACGATCGAGGTCGAACCCGGGCGACACGGCGCCGACGAGGAGCAGCCTCGACCCGGGACGCTCGCGCCGGAGCACGGCGAACGCCTCGAGCAGCTGCGGGATGCGCTTGCTCTGGTTGACGTTGCCGAAGCTGCCGATCAGAGGCTCGCCGGCGAGCTCGGCGGCGGGGACGTCGGGCACGGGCCACGCCGGGTGCGGGACGACCGCGACGGGCCCGTCGAAGCCGACGTCCCTGACGCGTGCACGGACGTAGTCCGAGTGGACGACGAGCCCCGTTGCGAGGTCGAGCACCTCGCCCGCGAGCGGGAAGTCCTCGGGCCGGTTCTCCCACAGGGGTGGGATGCGCTTGTCGAGTACCCCGTGGGCGAGCAGGCGGCCGACCACCCCCCCTTCCCGCTCCATCGCGTCGAGGTAGCCGTGGCCGTCACGGCGCCCGATCGTGACGCCGGCGACGAGGTGGTGGAGGACGAAGTCGTGGAGGACGACGAGCCCGGGAGCCCGGCGCAGCGCATCGAGGATCCAGCCGTGCACCTCGGGGTTGTTGCCGATGTGGTAGACGGCGAGATCGGTGCCGCGCGGCGGCTTCTTCGCCCCGCGCCGGACGACGGTGAGGTCGACGCGCTCGCGGAGCGCCGGGACGAGCAGGGCCGAGTAGTCGGCGATCCCGGAGCGCTCGGGGGGAAAGGGCGAGAAGTACGCGACCTTCACGAGAGCAGCCTCCCGATCGCGCGGTCCCACGTGACCTCCGCCGCGATCGCGTTGCCCGCGCGTCCGAACGCCTCGGCCTCCTGCGGGTGGTCGCGGAGCCAGACGGCGGCCCGTGCCACGGCGGCCGGCTCGGGGTCGACGACGAGACCGGTGGCGCCGTCGTGGACGACGTCGAGCGGCCCGCCCGCGTCCGCGGCCGTGATCACGGGCTTGCCCGACAGGAACGACTCGTACGGCCCGAGGCCGAAGTCCTCGTCGACCGGGGCGTAGAACGTCGCGAAGCAGGTCGCGTACAGGTGCGCGAGCTCGTCGCCGGGGACGCGGCCGGTGAAGGTGACGCGACCGTCGAGACGGAGGCTGCGCGCGAGCTGCTCGAGCCGATCCCGGTCGGGCCCGTCCCCCGCGACGACGACGCGCAGCGACGACTCGGCCGCGGCGGCCTCCACGAGCAGGTCGATGCGCTTCGCACGATCGAGCCGATTGACCGAGAGCACGAAGTCGCCGTGCCCGTCGTTGCGGTACGGAAGCTCCTGGGCGGGGTGCGGGAGCACCTCCGCGACGAGCCCGGTCGACCGCTCGAGCCTCCCGGCGACGTTCCCGGACGTCGCGAACAGGCGGGTCGCCTCGCCGAGGGCGACGCGATCGAGCGCCTGCACCCGGCGGCGCAGGGCACGGTCCTCAGCCGACTCGCCGAACTGGCCGAGGTCGGTGCGATCGAGCTCGTAGGCCTGACGGAACTGGTGCACGAGCCAGACGCGCTTCTCCGGATGGCGCACGACGTAGGAGGGGAACTTCGTGGCCACGACCATGTCGATCGTCCTGCCGTCGGCCTCCTCGAGGTCGAGCAGGCGCCACAGGAACGCCTGCGTCAGGACACGGGCGCCCGGATACCACTTGAAGGGGACCGACACGAGGTCGGCCTCGTGCCCGCGCGCGCGGAGCTGCGCGACGAGCTCGTCCGTGAAGATCTCCGCACCGCCGTGCGCGAACGGCACCTGGGGGCGGCAGACGGCGATGCGCATCGCTCGCCTCTAGCGCGGCCCCGCACCGCGGATGCGCTCGAGCTCCGCTTCCAGCCCGGCCACGCGCTCCTCGAGGTCGTCGATGAGACGGAGCGCGGCTGCGTTGAAGGAGCGCTGGTCGTACGCCAGCGGCTCCACGTACCAGCGCATCATCTTCCGGAGGACGCTCTTCGCCGGCGTCCCGACCCCGCCGCGCACACCGGGCCGGAGGCGGAGCGGTCGCTCGGCCGAGACCGGCCAGAGGCGCTCGGCCTCCTCGCGCGCCGCTCGGCGCGTGTCCCCGTCCCCGGCCCCTCCGGGATCGGCGCCGCAGCGCCGCACCTCCTCGCGCAGCGCCTCGAACAACGCCGCCACGTCGACCTCGTCCCCGGCGACAGAGCGGGCGGCGGGCCCGGTGTCCCTGGTCTCGTCCGGCACCCATGCATTCTATCCGGCCTCCCCGGCGGATCCGCGGCCCGGGGTCTACGATCGGCCCGTGCGCGTGGCGCTCTCCCTGCTCACGCTCGTCCCCGGCGTCTCCGGCGGCAGCGAGACGTACGCCCGCGGCCTCGCCCGAGGCCTGGCGAGCCGCGCGCAGGTCGACGTCACGGCGATCGTGCCCCCGATCGCGCCCGATGCCGGCGAAGGCCTGCCGACCGAGGTCGCGACGGAGTGGGGCCAGGCCTCGTCGTCTGCCGCGCGCGCCTGGGCCGTCGGTCGGGCCTCCGCTCGCGCGGGACGGTTCCGCCGCCGCTTCGAGGGGGTGGACGTCGTCCACTACCCGCTCACGGTCCCGGTGCCGCGCGTGGAGGCCCGGCGGGTCGTGACGCTGCACGACGTCCAGCACCTCGACCTCCCGCGCCTCTTCTCCCCGGCGACCCGCGCCTACCGGCGGGTGACGTACGACGGGGCCGCGCGGGCCGCCGATCTCGTGATCGTGCCCAGCGACTTCGTCCGCGAGCGGGCGATCGCGAGGCTCGGGCTCGACCCGCAGCGGGTCCGCGCGATCCCGCTCGGTGTCGACCACGAGCGCTTCGCGCCCGGGAGCGCACCGCGGGACGCGTTCCTGCTCTATCCGGCGCGCCCCTGGCCGCACAAGAACCACGAGCGGTTGCTCGAGGCGTTCTCGCTGCTGCGGGCGGGTCGTCCCGACCTCCGGCTCGTGCTCTGCGGCGTCGGCTCCGAGCGGTTCGCCGGGAGGCCGGGCGTCGACGCGCTCGGGGCGGTGCCGGGGCCGCGGCTCGTCGACCTCCTGCAGCGCGCCGCCTGCCTCGTGTTCCCGAGCCTCTACGAGGGATTCGGGTCGCCTCCGCTCGAGGCGATGGCGTGCGGGACGCCGGTCGCCGCGTCGACGAGGGGGTCGATCCCCGAGGTCTGCGACGGGGCCGCCGTGCTGTTCGACCCGGAGGACCCGGCGGCGATCGCAGCCGGCGTGGAGGAGGCGCTCGCCCGCACCGATGAGCTCCGGGAGGCGGGACGCGCACGCGCCGCCGAGTTCACCTGGGAGCGCACCGCGGAGGCGCACGAGGGCGCCTACCGCGCGGTGGCGGCGTAGACGCCGTCGACTCCGGTCCCGAGCACCGCCGTCTCGAAGCCGGCGCGCTCGAGCCGCGCCGGAAGGTCGCGGCCGATGTCCCAGTGGGCGAGCAGGTCCGCCTTGCGCGTGACGAGCGCGTAGGGCCCGCCGCCGCGCCCGTGGTGCTGCGCGGGGAGGTCGGCCCGCGAGCGCGTGGTCGCGAGCCGCGGGTCGACGGGAACGGTGAACACGTGCCGCCCGCCCGGACGAAGGACGCGCCGGGTCTCGCGCAACGCTGCGTCGAGGTCGGGGACGTGCTCGAGCGTGTCCGACGTGAGCAGCAGGTCGAACGACGCATCGGGCCACGAGAGCGCCTGCAGGTCCTCCTCCGGGTACTCGACGGACGTCAGGCGCGGATGGGCCGCGAGGAACGGATGCATGCGGCCGAGCGCGTTGACCTCGGCGACGTCGAGCCCGGCGAAGCCGTGCTTCCCGACGAGCTCGCGGACCGACGACGCGCCGTCGCCGTACAGGCGGAGCAGCGCCTCGGCGAGCAGCCGCACGCGCCTGCTCGAGCCGCACTCGGCACAGAGCATGCTCTCGCGCTCGACGACGCCGTCGGGCCACGTCCGGCGGAGCTCCCGCGCGAGGATCCACGAGTTCCGCACGAAACGGGCCTCGGCACCGCAGACCGCGCAGGTTCCGTGCGCGTCGGCGTGCCGATCGGCGGGCGGGCGGAGGTGGAGGAGCAGCCAGAGGCCGGGATCGCTGCGCACGGAGACCGTCATCCGCCGACCGTCCCGGGTCGGGGGCCGAGGCGTCCTGCGCGGGCGTCGCGCCAGCCGTCGCGCACCGCGCGGAGGCCTGCCCGCCGGTCGCCGGACAGCAGCGCCTGGGCGATGTGCGCGCCGACGAGCACGAGGCGCCGCCGCCAGGTGCCGACGACGCCGAGCGGCGCCTGCCGCTCGCAGACGACGAGCGTGTTGCGCATCCCGTAGTACAACGTCGCCGGCGAGCTCTCGCCGCCGGAGGCGACGGAGACCTTGTGTCGGATCCGTGACTCCGGGACGACGAGCAATCGGTAGCCGGCGGCCCGCGCCCGGAGCGACCAGTCCGTGTCCTCGCTGTACAGGAAGAGCTCGGGGTCGAACAGCCCGACCCGTTCGAGTGCGGCCCGCGGCACGAGCATCGCCGCGCCGCACGCCCGGTCGGTCTCGGCGACGTGCGCGAACGCCGCCCCGTCCGCACGCCCGTACCCCCGCTGACGTCCGTTGTAGCCGCGCCGCGGGTCGAAGTCCGCGCCCGCGAACCAGATCCGGTCGGGCGGCTCCATGTACAGGATCTTCGCGCACAGGGCGCCCGCGTCGGGCGTCCGGGCCGCTTCCGCGACGAGCGCCGCGATCGCGCCCGGCTCGAGCTCGGTGTCGTTGTTGAGCACGAGGACGTAGTCCGGGGCGCTCTCCAGCGCCCGCACGATGCCGAGGTTGTTCCCGCCCGCGAACCCGAGGTTCCGCTCGCTGCGCACGAGCACGGCGTCCGGGTACGCGGCCTGGACGACCTCGCTCGTCCCGTCGGTCGACCCGTTGTCGACGACGACGGCGAGGAGCGCGACGCCCTCCTGCCCGGCCAGGGACCGCAGGCACGCGAGCGTGTCCTCGCGCCCGTTCCAGCTGAGGACGACGACGGCGACGAGCGGGCGGTCGCTCACGCGAGGCTCCGCAGGTACCGCCACGACGACCGCAGGCCCGACGGGCGGACGAGCGCCAGCACCGCCGTGTAGAGCGCGAGGCCGACGACGGCGCCCGTGACCGGCGACAGGACGAGCGCGGGCGGAACGTACGCGACCGCGGCGACGACCGCGACCACGACCGCCGCGGCGCCGAGCCCCCGCAGCGTCGGGCCGACCGACGAGAGCGCCGCGAGCATGCCCACGAGCCCGACGCCGGTCGCCAGCGCGAGCGCCAGCGCGAGCCCGTAGAGGCCGCCGAGCTCCTGGCCGAGCCACGCGAGAGGCGCCGTGACGGCGACGACGGCGAGCGCGAGCAGCGGGAGCCGTCGCGCCCGATCCGCCACGAAGAGGAGCGGGAACGCGACGGAGACACCGATCGAGACGGCCATCCACGGGGCGAGCGCGACGACGACACGGCCGAGCTCCTCGCCGACGTCGGCGCGATACGCGTCCCCGAGGACGGCGTGGAACAGCGTCTCGCCCGCGAGCGCGACGACACCGGCCGTGGCGCCGACACCGACGAGCGCGAGCCACGCCGACGCGTCGACGTGCTCCGCGACGCGGCGAGGGTCGAGCCCAGCTCGCGTCAGGGGCACGGAGGTCACGAGCGCGAGCGACGACGCCGTGACGGCGACGACGGCCGAGCCCGCGAGGTACGCGTACCCGAAGCTCGTGACGGCGCCGACGCCCTCCCGTGCCGCGAACGGCAGGCAGATCAGGTAGACGGCCTGCAGCGCGAGCGGGAGCAGGACGCCTGCGCCGAGGCCGAGCAGCCGCCGCGCGGCGCCGTCCCCGCCGCCCGCGAGCACCGCATCGCGGGGCATCGCCTCACGCCCGGCGCGCCGCACGAGCGCGAGCGACGGCAGCGCCACCGCGATCGCGGCGTTGAGCGCCATGCCCCAGCCGACGACGACGATGCCGTCGGTATCCACGCGCCAGAGGATCAGGGCGAGCCCGACGGCGCTCCCGAGCGCGTAGCCGACGGCGGGGACGACGTACTCGTCGAGCGCGGCGAGCGCGCTCGCGGCCAGCCCGGCGAAGAACTGGCCGATCGCCGCGACGACCACCCAGGGCAGGATCTCGGCCGCCGCGGCGGACGCCTCGTCGGACCGGAAGCCGGTGAGCAGATCGCCGATCGGGTCGCCGAGCACGAGCGAGACCACGAGCAGCGGCGCGAGCACGGCACCGAGGGCGAGCCCGTACGCAACGGTCTCCGCGCCGAGGCGCCTCCGGTCCCGGGCGCGGGCGAGCGGGGGGAGCAGGATCACGCGCGAGGCGGTCGCGGCGAGCGCGAGGACGACGAACACGCCGTAGGCGGCGAAGAACCCGTCGGTCTCGGCCGTCCGGCCGAACTCACGGGCGATCACGATCCCCACGACCGCGGCCAGGCCCTGCTGCACGGCGAGCGCGGCCGCGGTGACGGCACCGCTCCCGAGGGAGCCAAGGCCGGGCGACGCGGTACGCTCCGTGCTCACCGACGACGAAGCCTACGCGGCATGCCGACCGACACGATCTGGAGCGACAGCGACCTCGCCGACCTGCGGGCGACGTTCGGGGACGCCTACGGCGGGCGCACCGTCCTCGTCACGGGCGCCGACGGCTTCATGGGATCGCACCTCACCGACGCGCTGGTCGAGCTCGACGCGAACGTCCACGCCTTCGTGCGCGCGACGTCGAGCGGCGCGCTGAACAACATCGGGCACCTGCGCGGCCGCCTGAAGGTGCACTTCGCCGACCTCACCGACCGCACGTCCGTCGACTACCTCGTGCGCGAGCTGAAGGAGACCGCCCGCGACCGACCGTACGTCTTCCATCTCGGCGCGCAGGCGCACGTCGGCGAGTCGTGGCACCGCCCCTACGAGACGGTGATGACGAACACGGTCGGGACGCTGAACCTGCTCCAGTCGGTCGTCGACTGGGGCCTCGAGCTCGAGAAGTTCGACACGGCCGGGACGTCGGAGGAGTACGGGAACGTCCGCGAGGACGTCGCGCACCACCACGACTTCGACGACGCGGGCGCTCTCGTGCTGCACGAGCGCTCGCCGATCAACCCGAAGTCCGTCTACGCGACGGCGAAGGTCGCGGCGGACTTCCTGACGATGAACTACTTCGACGCCTTCGGCGTCCCGGGCGTGGTCACGCGGATGTTCAACAACTACGGGCCGCGCCAGAACCCCCGCTACGTGACCGGGACGATCATCACCCAGGCGCTGACGCGGCCGACGATCGAGCTCGGCAACCTCGAGCCGCTCCGTGACTTCTGCTTCTGCACGGACGGCGTGCGGGGCCACCTCACCGTCGCCGCCCAGGGCCGACCCGGCGACGTCTACGTCTACGGTCAGGGCGAGAACGTCTCGATGCGCGACTGGGCGCAGCTGATCGTCTCCACGGGCGCCGAGCACGGGTTCTGGCCCGACGACCGGGAGGTCGTGACGACGCCCGCGCGCTTCCGGCCCGGGGCGAGCGACGTCGAGGCGCTGCGCGTCGGCCACGACAAGCTCACCAGCGAGACGGGCTGGATGCCCCGGGTCTCCTGGGAGGAGGGCGTGCTCCGCACCATCCAGTGGTACGCGGAGAACCGCGACCGCTGGATCGGCCGTGTCGACTGGCTGCCCACCGGCGCCCCCCTCTCGCCGCAGTCCTGACGGACGACGCGAACGGGCCCGGGCGGCGCGCGCCCGTCGGCCCCCGCGCCCGGGTGTGGGCTTCTCAGGCGCCGCATGCCGCCCCGGCGGGCGGGTGCCGCCGAGCGCGTCCTGAGGCGCCGGTGGTAGACGCTCGTCGCCGCAGGGGTCGTCCCCGACCGGCGTGGACGCGCCACCGGCCGGGGCGCCGGCCGCACGACGGGGATCGAGCCGCGCCGCGGGCTACGCTGCTGCGATGCGCATCCTCGTCACCGGCGGCGGCGGCTTCCTCGGCTCGCACCTCGTGGAGCGCCTCATCGGGGACGGGCACGAGGTCGTCGCCGCGCGACGCCGTGACTACGACCTCACGTCGCTCGACGACACGAGACGGCTCTTCGACGACGCCGACGCCGAGCTCGTCTTCCACCTCGCGGCGGAGGTCGGCGGGATCGGTGCGAACCGCGCGAACCCCGGCCGGTACTGGTACGCGAACCTGATGATGGGGGCGCACGTCCTCGAGCAGGCGCGCCGGCACGGGACCCGGAAGCTCGTGATCGCCGGGACGATCTGCGCGTACCCCAAGCACGCGCCGGTCCCGTTCCGCGAGGACGACCTCTGGAACGGCTACCCGGAGGAGACGAACGCCCCGTACGGCGTGGCGAAGAAGGCGGTCCTCGTGGGCGCGCAGGCGTACCGGGAGCAGTACGGGACGAACGCGATCTTCCTGCTCCCGGTGAACCTCTACGGCCCGCGCGACAACTTCGACCTGGAGACGTCCCACGTCATCCCGGCGCTGATCCGGAAGATGGTCGAGGCGGGAGAGCGCGGCGACGAGGAGATCGTGCTGTGGGGCGACGGGTCGCCGACGCGGGAGTTCCTCTACGTCGACGACTGCGTGGAGGGGCTCGTCCTCGCCGCCCGGCACTACGACGGCGCCGACCCGGTCAACCTCGGCACCGGCGAGGAGATCGCGATCAGCGACCTCGCGGAGCTCGTGCGCGAGGCGACGGGGTACGGCGGCGCGATCGCCTGGGACACGAGCAAGCCGGGCGGGCAACCGCGCCGGCGCCTCGACACGAGCCGTGCCGAGGCCCGGTTCGGCTTCCGCGCCCGCGTCTCGCTGCGCGAGGGGATCGCGCGCACCGTCGACTGGGTCCGCACCGAGGGACGGTGAGCGACACGACGCTCTCCGCCCGCCTGCGCCCGGCGGTCGGGGCGCTCGGGCGCGGCGCGGACGCACTGGCCACGAACGTCCGCCTCGTCCTGGCGGCGATCATCGCGGGCCAGGTCCTGCTCACGGTCGCGCTCTTCTTCTCGGTCGAGCACAACGGCTGGCTGACCTATCAGGGGGGTGACCAGATCTGGCTCCTGACCTCGGGCTGGCTGCTCGGGCAGGGCACGATCCCGTACGCGCTCGTCGGCTGGGCGTGGCCGCTCGCCGTCGCGCCGCTCTCCTGGGTCACGGGCGCGTCGTCGGTGCAGATGCTCCCGCTGACCACCGCACTGCAGGTGCTCGTGCTCGGCCCGATCGCGACCCTCGCCGTGTACGACATCGCGGCCCGCGTCGCCGGCCGGGTTGCCGGGCTCTGGAGCGCTGCGGCGTTCGTGGTCGTCCCCGTCGCCGTGACGCCGCTCTTCGTCGACCGGTACCAGGAGCGATGGACCGACCAGGTGCTCGTCCAGTTCTACGGGCTGACGCAGCTCGCGGACTTCCCGTCGACCGTGCTCGTGCTCGTCTCGGCCGCGCTCGTGCTCCGATCGCTGGACGAGGGCGCCCTGCGCGAGGCGGCGCTCGCCGGCTCCCTGGCGGGCCTCGCGGCGGGGATGAAGCCCGCCAACTACCTCTTCCTCCTCGGGCCCGCGCTCGCCTACCTCGTCGCGCGCCGGTGGACCGCCGGTGCGCTCTTCGCCGTGATGCTCGCGCCCGCGACGCTGACGCTGGCGATCTGGAAGGAGCGAGGCCTCGGGACGATCCCCGCGATCGGTGCGGGAGCGGCGCACGTCGCCGCCTCCGCGGTGCCGTCGCTGCCGATCGGCGACTCGTTCTTCGACCGCTTCCCGCTCGAGCTCGACGACTGGCAGCGCAACATGTCGAACCTCCGCGAGTTCTTCTGGAGCGCGCGACTGGCGCAGTGGGCCCCGATCGCCGGCGCGATCGCCGTCGCACGGCGGTCGATCCCCGCGAGCGCGCTCCTGCTCGGCTGGATGCTCGCCTACGTGGTCGTGAAGGGATCGTCGAACGTCGCGAGCATCGAGAACGGGAGCTTCTGGCGCCTCGTCATGCCCGGGCTGCCCGCGTACCTCCTGCTCGTCGCCGCGATCCCGCTCCTCGTCCCGACGTTGCCGCGGCGGCTCGGGAGGCGGCTCGACCCGCCCCGCGCACGCCGCCCCGGGCGCCGGCTCGTCGCCGTCGTGATCACGGTGCTCGCCGTCGTCCCCTTCGGCGTCGTGCTCGCCGCGACCCCGCAGTCGGGATCCGACGAGGCGATCGACGTCGGCAACATCCTCGTCCCCGTGGACGGCGACACGGTCGCGGTCCGTGTGGAGCGCGTGCCGGAGGGGCAGCGCCTGACGTGGAGCGACGCGACCACGCGCGCCTCGACCTTCTACAAGGTGTACCGCACCGCGGGCGCCGACCCCGACGTCGCCTGTGACACGACGGGCGCCGATCGGTGCGAGCTGGCGATGGACGAGCTGGCGACGACGCGTGTGCGATCGTTCGTGGACACGGCACCCGTGCCGGGCACGACGTACCGGATCGGGGTCGCGGCGAACTGGATCGACGACACCGGCGAGGGCGACGTGTTCGTGCTCAGTCCGCCGGTGGCGGCGGCGCCGTAGCGTCGGGCGACGGCGTCGTACCGCGCTCGAGCGCGTCGATGCGCTGCCGCAGCAACGCGAGGTCCTGCGCGAGCAGCGTCTTCTCGTCGTCGAGTCGCGACAGCACCGTCGAGTAGTGCAGCAGCACGATGATCACGAAGAGGATCGCGGCGGCGAAGAGGATCGCCGGCGGGTAGCCGCTGACGCCGAGCCACCCCGCGATCGTGTTCAGCCCGTCGCGCCAGAGGGAGAGGACGAGCAGCACGACCCCGGTGACCAGCCAGAGCAGCGCGTAGCGCTCCTTGAGCCGCCGACCGCGGATCAGCTCGAGCACCACGAGGATGAGCAGGATCGAGGCGATCGAGGCGGCGATCGAGATGCGGAGCGGTGTCACCGGGTGTGCAGCCCTTCGGGTGGGGTCGGCTTCCGGGCGAGGGAGACGAGCAGCGCGAGTGTCACCTTGAGCATGTAGTAGATCGATCGGACGACCGTGATCGATGAGGATCCGTGCTCGCGCTCGAGCATCCGCACGGGGACCTCGACGAGCCGCAGGTCGTGGCGGTGCACGAGGACCGTCGCCTCCACCTCGGGGTAGTCGGCCGGGTAGTCGTCGGCGAAGAGGGCGATGCCGCGCCGGTTGAACGCCTGGAACCCCGACGTCGTGTCCGTGACGCGTGCCCGGGTGACCACCGAGACGAGCCGGGCGAACCACCGGATGCCGATGCGGCGGGCTATCGGGGGCCGGTACTCCCCGTCTCCGTCGAGGAACCGCGAGCCGGTGACGACGTCCGCCTCGCCGCGCTCGAGCGGGCGCAGGAGCTTCGGGAGCTCGGCCGGGTCGTGCTGGCCGTCGCCGTCGAGCCGGACGGCGAAGTCGTACCCGCCCGCGAGCGCTGCCCGGAACCCTGTCTGCACGGCTCCGCCGATGCCGAGGTTGATCGGGAGCCGGAGCACGGTCGCGCCGTGCACGGCCGCCACACGGGCCGTCTCGTCCGTCGACGCGTCGTCGACGACGACGACGTCGAACGACGGGTCGAGCTCCCGGATGCCGGCCACGACGCTGCCGATCGCCCCCGCCTCGTTGAAGGCGGGCACGATCGCCATCACGCGGCCCCGGCTCACGACGCCGCCCCGATCCCCACGAGGCCGAGGAGGCGCGTCGCACGATGGCGGTACGTGTGCTCGTCGAGCACACGCTCGCGCGCCCGGGCCCCCATCGCCGCGGCCTGCGCCGGGTCTGCGAGGAGCGCGCCGTAGGCCGCCGTCGCCTCGTCCGCATCGGCGACGACGACCACCTCTTCGCCCGGCTCGAACCACCGGTCGATGCCCTCGTGCGGGTTGGACACGATCGCCGCGCCGGCGGCGGCGAGCTCGAACGGTCGGCACGTCGACGAGTGCGGGACGGTGGCGTGCGAACGGCGTGTGATGTTGAGGTTCACGCGCGCCGCCGAGATCGCGCGCGAGAAGGCGTTGAAGGGGACGTCGCCGAGCAGTCGTGCGCGCCCGATGTCGCCGCGGAAGTCCCGCCCTCCGAGCGCGACGTCGAGATCCGGGAGGCGGCGGCTCGGCTCGCCGACCATCGCCTCCATCCACTCGCGGCGGAACTTGTCGCCGTAGCCGTAGAAGAAGACGTCCATCTCCTTCTCCACGTCGGCCGGGGCGAAGAACGAGGGGTCGGCCCCCCAGAAGACCGCCTCGGCCCTGCGGGCGCCGAGCTCGCGCAGTCGCGCGAGGCCGCCCTCGGAGTTCGACACCACGAGGTCGTACTCCGACGGGTCGGCACCGTGGTAGTAGTTGAACCCGGTGTCCATCCCGCCGAACTCCGGGAGGCTCATCGGGACGTCGCCGTCGTAGAACACGACCGGAACACCGAAGCGCTCGCGTAGCGCGGACGGGATCCCGCGAAGGTGCGCCATCGGGACGGTGAACACGATCACCGCGTCGGGGCGCTCGCGCTCGACGAGCCGCTCCAGATGTCGGCGCCAGCGTGGGGTGACGACCTTCCAGATCGTCTCGCGCGTCAACCGGTCGAGCGTCGAGTCCTCCGGGGAGTCCTCGCCGCGACGCAGGTAGCGGTCGCCCTTGAGGCGCGCCAGCCCACCCCGCAGGGCCGCATACGTCTCCCCCTCCCGGTAGGCGGGATTCGGTGCCACGCGCCACCAGGGCGACTCGACCGGGCGACCCCGGTAGGGCGTCACGACGAGGTCGGCGCCGGCCTCGTAGAGCCCCTTCCACAGCTGCCACCACGCGGGCGTGCAGCCGTAGCGGAAGTCGAGGTCGACGGCGGAGGCGACGGCGAGGATGCGCGGCTGCTTCACGGCGCCGATTGTAGGGGCGGGATCTGCGCCACCCGCCCGCCGAGGCGCGCTAGTACGCCCCTTCTCCCTTGAGGACGGCGGGGATCGTCTTCGCGATGATCGAGACGTCGAGCCAGATCGACCAGTTCTCGAGGTAGGCGAAGTCCAGCCGCACGAGGTCGTCGAACGAGAGCCCCGAGCGGCCCGAGATCTGCCAGAGGCCCGTCATCCCCGGGAGGACGAGGTAGCGCGCGCGATGCCAGTCCTCGAGCAGCGCGTAGTCGCGGAGCGGCAGCGGGCGAGGCCCGACCAGGCTCATCTCGCCCCGCAGCACGTTCAGGAGCTGCGGCAACTCGTCGATCGAGAAGCGCCTGAGAATCGCGCCGACGCGTGTCACCCGGGGGTCGTCCCGGATCTTGAAGAGGGCGCCCTCGGCCTCGTTGATCGCCTCCAGCGCCGCCTGCTGCTCCGAGGCGTCGGCGACCATCGTGCGGAACTTCAGCATCCCGAACTCCCGCTCGCCGACGCCGACACGACGATCGACGTACAGCACGGGGCCACGTGAGTCGAGCCTGATCGCGAGCGCGACGAGGAGCCACAGCGGCACGAGCAGGACGCCGAGCAGGAGGCTGACTGCGATGTCGAAGACGCGCTTCAGCGCCCAGTCGAACCCCGAGAGCATCGGCGGGCGGAGCTCGAACAGCGGCACCCCCTGACCGGGGACGTAGCGGCCCTCGTGCACGAGCAGGTCGGTGGTGTCCGGCGCGAGCCGCACCTTCACGCCCTCGCGGTGCGCCGCCTCGACGATGTCCAGGATCGTGCGCTCGTCGAACGCGGCCTCGGCGAGCACCAGCTCGTCGGGGTGCTCCCGCTCGAGCACCGCCCGGAGCTCCTGGAGGCTCGTCCCCAGCTGCCGGAGGCCCGGCGCCGGCT
>NZ_DBNHWK010000025.1:0-55026 GCF_057140465.1 Gaiella sp. | reverse complement strand
GAGGCTCGCGCCTCGCCCCGCCGTCCGGTCAGTCATTCCTCGTCGATCTCCGGCTCGGGCGCAGCGTCGGGCTCGAGCGCTTCCTCGTCGAGTGCGATCCCGAGCGAGGTGAGATCGAGATCGCCGTCTCCGATCTCCTCCAGTGCGGCGAGCAGCTCCGCCTCCGCCTGGCCGCCGAAGAGCGACACGGGGAGCGGCTCGGTCGGCTCGATCGTGATCCCGCGATACCGCTTGAGGCCGGTCGCGGCGGGGATCAGCTTCCCGATGATCACGTTCTCCTTGAGCCCGTGGAGGCGGTCGGTCTTGCCCTCGATCGCAGCATCGGTGAGCACCTTCGTCGTCTCCTGGAACGATGCGGCGGAGAGGAAGGACTCCGTCGCGAGAGACGCCTTCGTGATCCCCAGGATCAGCGGTTCGAACGTGGCGGGCTCGCCCTTCGCGGCCGCCACCTCGTCGTTGCGCGCCTCGACGGCCACGCGGTCGATGAGCTGACCTGGGAGCAGGTCGGTGTCCCCGGCGTTCTCGATGCGCACCTTCTTCAGCATCTGACGGACGATCAGCTCGATGTGCTTGTCGTGGATGTCGACGCCCTGCGACTTGTAGACCTTCTGCACCTCGCCCACGAGGTAGAGCTCCGTCGGCGTCGAGCCCTTCCCGTTTCGGGAGTGGTGCTCGAGCAACTCCGCGGGGTTGAGCGACCCTTCGTTGAGCGGGTCGCCCGCCTCGACCACATCGCCGGCATGAACCAGCAGGCGCGTGCGCCGCGGGAACGAGTACTCCTTCACGGGGATCGGCTCGCCGTCCTCGTCGAGCTCGTTCGGGACGACGGTCACCTTCACGGTGCGCTCCTCGTCCTCGATCTCGACCTTCCCGGCGACGTCGCTCAGGGTCGCCTGGCCCTTCGGCGTCCGCGCCTCGAAGATCTCGACCACGCGAGGAAGGCCGTGGGTGATGTCCGCCCCTGCGACACCGCCGGTGTGGAACGTCCGCATCGTCAGCTGCGTCCCGGGCTCACCGATCGACTGTGCCGCGACGATGCCGACCGCATCGCCGATCGACGCCATGTCTCCGGTGGCGAGGAACGTCCCGTAGCACGCCCGGCACACGCCGTGCTCGCTGCGGCACTTCAGCACCGTCCGCGCGGGCACGGAGAACGTCTCGGCGTGCTCCTCCAGCTGACCGACGAGCTCGAGGAGCCCGCGCATCGTCAGCTCGTCGCCCTTCGCGCCGAGCATCGTCTTCCCCGGCTTGCCGTCCTTGAGCGGCTTGAAGACGTCGGCAGCCAGGACGCGCCCTGCCGCACTGCGGTTCAACTGGCCGTCTGCCAGCACCGGCACCTCGACGAAGCCCTCGGTCCCGCAGTCCTCGTCGCGGATGATCACGTCCTGCGACACGTCGACGAGGCGCCGCGTCAGGTAGCCGGAGTCGGCCGTGCGGAGCGCGGTGTCGGCGAGGCCCTTCCGCGCACCGTGGGTCGAGATGAAGTACTCGAGCACCGTCAGGCCCTCCATGAAGTTGGCCTTGATCGGGCGCTCGATGATCTCGCCCTTCGGATTCGCCATCAGGCCGCGCATCCCGGCGAGCTGGCGGATCTGGTTGAAGGATCCGCGGGCACCGGAGTTGGCCATCATGAAGATCGGGTTCGTCTCGAACAGCGTCGCCTTCATCTCGTCGGCGACGCGATCGGTCGCCTCGGTCCAGATCGCGACGATGCGCTCGTGGCGCTCCTCCTCGGTCATGAGGCCGCGCTCGTACTCGGTCTCCACCTTCGCGACCTGGTCCTCGTAGGCGGCGAGGACGTCCTCCTTGCTCGGGGGCACGACGATGTCGTTCTTGGAGATCGTCACCCCCGCGGCCGTCGCGTAGCGGAACGCCAGCGTCTTGATCGTGTCCAACGTCGACGCGACGGCGTACGCGCCGTAGTCACCGACGAGCCGGTCGATCAACGTGTCGAGCTCCCGCTTCGTCAACGCCCCGTCGACCGTGAACGTCGGGTGTGCGTCGCCTCTGCTCGCGCGACGCAGCGAGCGATCGACCTCGGACTCGAAGATCACCCTGCCCGGCGTCGTCAAGCGGACCTCGCCGTCGTGTCGGAACTCGACCGGGTCCTGGAGCGCCACCTGGCCGGCGTCGAGCGCGAACTCCACCTCCTCCTCGGACTGGAACCGCGGGAGCCCGTCCTTGCCGAGCGCCTTGGCGAGCTCCGCCGTGTCGGTCGCGCGCAGGTCGTGCGCACAGTAGGTGAGGAAGTACGCGCCGAGAACCATGTCCTGCGTCGGCGTCGCCAGCGGGCGCCCGTGGGCCGGCGAGAGGATGTTGTTGGACGAGAGCATCAGCACGCGCGCCTCGGCCTGCGCCTCCGCCGACAGCGGGACGTGCACCGCCATCTGGTCCCCGTCGAAGTCGGCGTTGAACGCGTGGCAGACGAGCGGGTGCACCTGGATCGCCTTGCCCTCGACGAGCACCGGCTCGAAGGCCTGGATGCCGAGCCGGTGGAGCGTCGGCGCGCGGTTCAGGAGCACCGGGTGTTCCGCGATGACCTCCTCGAGCACGTCCCACACCTCGGGGATCATCGAGTCCACCATCTTCTTCGCGGCCTTGATGTTCTGCACCGACTTGCGCTCGACGAGCCGGCTCATGATGAACGGCTTGAAGAGCTCGAGCGCCATCAGCTTCGGCAGGCCGCACTGGTGGAGCTTCAGCTCGGGCCCGGCGACGATCACGGACCGACCCGAGTAGTCGACGCGCTTGCCGAGGAGGTTCTGCCGGAACCGGCCCTGCTTGCCCTTGAGCATGTCGGACAGGGACTTCAGCGGCCGGTTGCCCGGCCCGGTGACGGCCCGCCCGCGGCGCCCGTTGTCGAAGAGCGCGTCGACCGCCTCCTGGAGCATCCGCTTCTCGTTGTTGACGATGATCTCGGGGGCCCCGAGGTCGAGCAGCCGCTTGAGGCGGTTGTTGCGGTTGATGACGCGGCGGTAGAGGTCGTTGAGGTCGCTCGTGGCGAAGCGGCCGCCGTCGAGCTGCACCATCGGCCGCAGCTCGGGCGGAATCACCGGGACCGCCTCGAGAATCATCCACTCGGGCTTGTTCTCCGAGGTGATGAAGGCGCTCACGACCTTCAGCCGCTTGATCGCTCGCTGCTGCTTCTGACCCTTCGCCGTCTTGATCGTGTCGCGGAGCATCGTCGACTCCGCATCGAGGTCGAGGTCGCGCAGCAGGTCACGGATCGCCTCCGCACCCATCCCGCCGCGGAAGTACACGCCGAAGCCGTACGGTGAACCGAAGCGATCCTTGAGCTCCCGGAAGAGCTGCTCGTCGTTGACGACGAGCTTCGGCTCGAGCTCGCGGAACAGCTTCCACGTCTCCTCGAGGCGCCGGACGCCCTCGACGGCGGCCTCGCGTGCATCGTCGCGACGCGTCTCGATGTCGGCGACCATCTCGCGCACCTTCGCCGCCCACTGCGTGATCACGTCGAGGTCGTCCTTGCTGGCCCCCTCGACGAGGCAGAGGTCCTGAACCGCCTCGCGCAGGTCGTCCAGCGAGGCGGCGTGGTCGGCCGTCGCGAGCACGTCCGCGAGGAGCCCGTTGCCGATCTCGCGGGCGCGCTCGAGGGTCTTCGCGTCGACTCGCTCGACGCGGTCGGCGTCCTCGCCCTCGATCTCGGTGCCTTCGAGGAGCGACTCGACGATCTTGTTGAGGCGCTTGGTCAGGGCGCCCTTCTTCGACCCGGACTCCTTGTCGATCTCGGCCCGGAGCGAGTCGAGCGCCTCGTTCACCTGCTGCGCGGCGACGGCGACCGTCTCCACCTCGCGCGGCGCGAGCCTGCGGTCGTCACGCGTCGCCGACTGCCGGACGAGGTCGCGGATCTTCTTCGCATCCTCGAGCGAGATGCCCTTCGCCAGGTCCTTGAAGAGACCGCCTCCGAGCTCACGCAGCTCGTCGAGCGGCGTCAGCCCCTGATCCTCGGCCCAGTTCGAGAGCCCCCGTGCCCAGAACTCGTCGTCCTCGTCGAACCCACGGTCCTTGCCCGCCGCGAGGTACTGGCGCCGACGGTTGAGACGACCCTCGAGGGCCGTGAGCTGCTCGTCCCGGTCGAGGTAGATCTGCTCCGACTCGGCGCGCACCTTCTCCTCGAGGTCCGCGAGGTCGGCGGCGCGCTTCTCCTCGTCGACGCCGGTGACGATCGAGGCGGCGAAGTAGAGCACCTTCTCGAGCTCCCGCGGAGCGATGTCGAGGAGGTAGCCGATGCGACTCGGGACGCCCTTGAAGAACCAGATGTGCGACACGGGCGCAGCGAGGTCGATGTGCCCCATCCGCTCGCGCCGTACCTTCTGCCGTGTCACCTCGACGCCGCAGCGCTCGCAGATGATGCCCTTGTACCGCACGCGCTTGTACTTGCCGCAGTAGCACTCCCAGTCCTTGGTCGGGCCGAAGATGCGCTCGCAGAAGAGCCCATCGCGCTCGGGCTTCAGCGTCCGGTAGTTGATCGTCTCCGGCTTCGTCACCTCGCCCATCGACCAGTCACGGATCTGCTTCGGTGAGGCCAGTCCGATCTTGATCGCGTCGAAGTCGTTGATGTCGATCTGTGCCAAGTCCCTGTCTCCTTCGGCGCCGGGTCGTACACCCGCCGCCCGTCACGCGGATTGATCCTCTAGTCGCCCTGCCTCACGTGCACACCGCCGCCCACTCCGTGTGGCCGCCGGTCAGTCCTCGGTGTCCCGCTCCGGCGCCTCGTCGAGCTCTTCGAGCTCGCCCTCGGCTACCGCCGCCTTCAGCTCCTCGTCGTTCGCGACGAGGAGGTCGCCGTCGGCGCTCTCGCTCGCGCCCTCCTCGACCTCCTGCGCAGACGGGTTCGCCGCCGCCGCCCGCATCGTCGCCGCCGAGAGATCGATCCCGAGCTCCTCGGCCGCCCGCAGCAGCTCGTCGTCCTCCTCGCGCACCTCGACCTCGCGCCCCTCGTCCGAGAGCACGTGGACGTCGAGCGCGAGCGACTGCATCTCCTTGAGCAGCACCTTGAACGACTCGGGGATCGACGGCTCGGCGATGTTCTCGCCCTTGACGATCGCCTCGTACGCCTTGACGCGGCCGATGGTGTCGTCGGACTTGATCGTCAGCATCTCCTGCAGCGTGTACGCAGCGCCGTACGCCTCGAGCGCCCAGACCTCCATCTCGCCGAAGCGCTGCCCACCGAACTGGGCCTTCCCTCCGAGCGGCTGCTGCGTCACGAGCGAGTACGGCCCGGTCGAGCGCGCGTGGATCTTGTCGTCGACCAGGTGGAGCAGCTTCAGGATGTACATGTAGCCGACGGTGACCTTCTGGTCGAAGGGCTCACCGCTCTTGCCGTCGTAGAGCTGCACCTTGCCCGAGCAGCGACGGCCGGCCGGACGCGACATGTCGACCTTCATCGCCACCGGGGTGTCCGACGAGGTCGCCCACGCGACGAGCGCCTCGTCCACGTCCTCCTCCGTCGCGCCGTCGAACACGGCGGTCGCGACCGCCCGCGGGTCCGGGGCGTTGATCGGGGCGCGCGGGTTCACGGGCGCACCGTCCTCGAAGACCCCGTGGGCGGCAGCCCAGCCGAGGTGCGTCTCCAGGATCTGGCCGATGTTCATGCGGCTGGGAACGCCGAGCGGGTTCAGCACGACGTCGACCGAGCGGCCGTCCTCGAGGAACGGCATGTCCTCCTCGGGCACGATCTTCGCGATCACGCCCTTGTTGCCGTGGCGCCCCGCGAGCTTGTCGCCCTCGGCGATCTTCCGCTTCTTCGCCACGTACACGCGCACGAGCTCGTTCACCCCCGGCGGCAGGTCGTCGCCGCCGTCGCGCGAGAAGGTCTTGACGCCGATCACCTTGCCGCCTTCTCCGTGCGGCACCTTGAGCGACGTGTCCCGGACCTCGCGCGCCTTCTCCTTGAAGATCGCGCGGATCAGCTTCTCCTCCGCCGTCAGCTCCGTCTCGCCCTTCGGCGTCACCTTCCCGACGAGCAGGTCGCCGGAGCCGACCTCGGCTCCGAGGCGGACGACGCCGCGCTCGTCGAGGTTCGCCAGGGACTCCTCCGAGCGGTTCGGGATGTCCCGCGTGATCTCCTCGTCGCCGAGCTTGGTCGACCGCGCGTCGATCTCGTACTCGTGGATGTGGATCGAGCTCAGGACGTCGTCCTTCACGATCCGCTCCGACAGCACGATTGCGTCCTCGAAGTTGAAGCCCTCGAACGGCATGAACGCCACGAGGAGGTTCGCCCCGAGGGCGAGCTCGCCGCCGTCGGTCGAGGAGCCGTCGGCGATCACCTCGCCTGCCCTGACCTTGTCGCCGAGCTTCACGACCGGCTTCTGGTGGATCAGGGTGCCCTGATTCGAGCGCATGAACTTCGTCAGCTCGTACTCGTCGCGTGAGCCTCTGCCCTCGATCACGATCCGGCCCGCATCGACGTCGATCACCGTGCCGGCGTGCTGGGCGAGGACGACGTCGCCGGTGTCCACGGCCGCCCGGAACTCGAGCCCTGTGCCGACGAGCGGCGCTTGGGGGATCATCAGCGGCACGGCCTGGCGCTGCATGTTCGCGCCCATCAGCGCCCGGTTGGCGTCGTTGTGCTCGAGGAAGGGGATCAGCGCTGTCGCGACCGACACGATCTGTGCCGGCGAGACGTCCATGTACTCGACGTCCGAGGGGGAGGCGACGACCGCCTCGCCCGCCTGCGAGCGGCAGAGCACCTGGTCGTTCAGGAACTTGCCCGTCTTCTCGTCGAGCGGCTCCGATGCCTGGGCGATCGTGTACTGCGCCTCCTCGGAAGCGTCGAGGTAGAGGATCTCGTCGGTCACCTTGCCCTTCGCGACGACCCGGTAGGGCGTCTGGATGAAGCCGAACTCGCTGACCGTCGCGAACGACGCGAGGGATCCGATGAGCCCGATGTTCGGGCCCTCCGGCGTCTCGATCGGGCACATGCGCCCGTAGTGGGTGGGGTGCACGTCGCGCACCTCGATCGGCGCCCGCTCACGCGTGAGCCCTCCGGCGCCGAGCGCGCTCAGCCGGCGACGGTGCGTCAGACCGGCGAGCGAGTTCGTCTGGTCCATGAACTGCGAGAGCTGCGAGGAGCCGAAGAACTCCTTCAGCGCCGCAACCACGGGCCGGATGTTGATGATCGTCTGCGGCGTGATCGTGTCGACGTCCTCGGTCGTCATGCGTTCCCGTACGACCCGCTCCATGCGGTAGAGGCCGACCCGGAACGCGTCCTGGATGAGCTCGCCGGTGGTGCGGAGGCGCCGGTTGCCGAAGTCCTCGTACTCGTCGAGCTCGCCGCGGATGGGATCGCGCCCGAGCACGGCGGCCTCGGCCGCGTAGTCCTTCGTGTCCTCCGGGACGCCGAGCTTGCCGGGAAGCGCCACGAGGCGGCGCACGAGCGCGAGGATGTCCTCGGTCGTGAGCACCCGTGTGTCGTCGGGCACCTTCACGCTGAGTCGCTGGTTGAGCTTGTAGCGCCCGACCTTCGTCAGGTCGTAGCGCTTCGGGTCGAAGAAGAGCGACCGCAGCAGGTTGCGCGCGTTGTCGAGCGTCGGCGGCTCCCCGGGGCGCTGCTTCTTGAAGACCTCGATCAGGGCCTCTTCCTCCCGGGTGGAGGGGTCCTTCTCGAGCGTGTTCTGGATGTATGCGCGGGACGGCTCGTCGAACAGGGCGAGGATCGCCTCGTTCGTCGAGGTGTCGAGCACGAAGCCCGTTGTGGGGTCCTCCTCCGGGAGCGCACGCAGGAGCGTGGTGATCGGAAGCTTCCGCTTGCGGTCGATGCGCGCGTAGACGATGCCCTTCTTGTCGATCTCGAGCTCGAGCCAGGAGCCACGGGACGGCATGAGGTTGGCCGTGAAGACCTGCTTCGTGGCGTCCTTCGGCTCCATCAGGTAGGCACCCGGGGAGCGGACGAGCTGCGTCACGATCACGCGCTCGGTGCCGTTGATGATGAAGGTGCCGTGCTCGGTCATCATCGGGAAGTCGCCCATGAAGACCTTCTGCTCGCGGATCTCGCCGGTCTCCGTGTTCACGAAGCGGACGACCATCGAGAGCGGGGCCTGGTACGTGAGGTCCTTCTCCCGGCACTCCTGCAGCGTGAACTGCGGCTCACCGAACTCGTACTCGCCGAACTCCACCGCCAGGGTGCCGGTGTAGTCGGTGATCGGCGAGACGTCGTCGATCGTCTCCCGGAGCCCCTCCTCGAGGAACCACCGGAAGGAGGCCTTCTGGATGTCGATGAGGTTGGGGAGGTCGAGGATGTGCTTCAGGCGCGAGAACGTCTTGCGCGCGCGCGGCGCGACAGCAGTGCTGCTCAAGAACAGCCTCCCTTAACGGCGTGCAGTGGTAACGACAGGCAGGGTCGTAGAGCGCTTGCTCGGCGGAACAGACTATGGTACAGGACGCACGCACTCCACCGCAACCGCCGGCTGCGGTGGAGACGTCCTTCGGAGATCCTACCGTACGGCCTTCGACGCGTGCGGTCGGCGCGGTACCCAGCGGCCCCGCGCCGACCGGTTGCTCCGACGGTGACCCGTCCTCCTCAAGCTCCGAGGAGCTACTTCAGCTCCACGGAGGCCCCGGCCTCCTCGAGCTCGGCCTTCAGCTTCTCGGACTCCTCCTTGTTCAGGGCCTCCTTGATCGCGTTCGGGGCCCCGTCCACGAGGTCCTTCGCCTCCTTCAGGCCAAGCCCGGTGGCAGCGCGGACGACCTTGATCACCTGGATCTTCTTGTCGCCGGCAGCGGTGAGCACGACGTCGAAGGAGTCCTTCTCCTCCGCTGCGCCTGCCGCGGCCTCGCCTCCCGCCGGCATCCCGGCGGCGACGGCGACCGGAGCGGCGGCGGTCACGCCCCACTCCTCCTCGATCGCATTCTTCAGCTCGACGAGCTCGAGCACGGTCATGCCGCCGAGCGTCTCGAGCACGTTCTTCACGTCGGTTGCCATCGTTCCTACTCCTCCTCGGTCTCGGTGTCGTTCCCGGTCTCGGGCTCGCTGTCGGCGCCGTCGGTCGCGGCGCCGTCACTCGCCTCGGCGATGACCGCCTCCGGCTCGTCCTCCTCCTCGTCCTCCTGCTCCTGCTCCTGCTCTTCGTCGGGCGCGGCCTCGGACGACGTCGCGTCGACGGCCTCGCCGGTCTCACCGCTCTCGCCGAGCTGGGCGATGCGGGCGTCGATCAGGCCGACGAGATCCCGCAGGGGAGCGTTCACCAGCGCGACGACCTGCGTCAGCGGCGCGAGGATCACGCCGACCAGCTGCCCCTTCAGCACGTCGATCGGCGGCAGCTTCGCGAGCTGCTCCACGTCGGCCTGGTCGAGTTGCTTCCCCTCGAACACGCCCCCGCGGAGCGACAGGACCTTCGTGTCCTTCGCCGTGTCGGACAGCGCCTTCGCGACGGCGACCGGGTCGCCGCCCGTCTGGAGGAACGCGATCGCCGTCGGGCCCTCCAAGAGCGCGAGCACCTGCTCGGCACCGGCCGCCTCTGCGGCCCGGCGGGTCAGCGAGTTCTTCACCACCGTGAGCCTCGCTCCGTGCTCACGGAGCTTCGAGCGCACATCGGCGAGCTGCGCGTTCGTCAGCCCGCGATAGTCGACGACGAGGAGCGACTCGGCCTCGCGCAACCGTTCGGCCAGCTCCTCGACGACACGTTCCTTGTCCGATCTCTGCACTCTGCACCTCCTCTCGTCATCGTCCAAGCCCGCCTGCGGCGGGCTCGGACTGAGGTGCAGGCGCGATGCCTGCCCGACGGTTCGAGGCCGCCTCGGCCGGTCCTCTGCCCCGCCTCGCGACACGTCTCGCGAAGGCGTCGGCTGCCGGCTGTCTGTGGCGACGGGCGCGTTGATCGGGATCTCTAGGCCGGGACGGCCTCCTGCTCGGCGTCGTCGAGGTCTTCGACGATGTCCCTCGTCCGGGACGGGTCGATGTGAAGACCTGGGCCCATCGTCGTCGTCAACGTGATGCCCTTGATGTAGCGACCCTTCGCCGCGGCGGGCTTCGCCCGGACGATCTCCTCGATCAAGGTCGCGTAGTTCTCGAGCAGCTTGCGCGCGTCGAAGCTCTTCTTGCCGATCGGCAGGTGCACGTTGGCCCCGCGATCCGTGCGGTACTCGAGCTTGCCCGCCTTCGCGTCGGTCACCGCCTTGCCGATGTCGAACGTCACGGTGCCCGTCTTCGGGTTCGGCATCAGCCCCCTCGGCCCGAGCACGCGCCCGAGCTTGCCGACGTTGCCCATCTGGTCCGGGGTCGCGATCGCGACGTCGAAGTCGAGGAAGCCGCCCTCGATCTTCGTGGCGAGATCCGCCGAGCCGACGACGTCCGCGCCCGCCTCCTCCGCCTCGCGTGCCTTCTCGCCCTCCGCGAACACCGCGACACGCACGTCCTTGCCGATGCCGTGGGGGAGCATGATCGTGCCACGCAGCTGCTCGTCGGCATGCCTGACGTTGAGGCCGAGCTGGAAGTGCACCTCCACGGTCTCGTCGAACCGCGCCCCCTCGAGGCTCTTGAGGGTGACGACCGCCTCTGCGGGAGAGTAGAGCCGCTCGCGATCGATCGCGGCGCGGGCCGCTGCGTAGCGCTTGCCGTGCGCCGCCATCAGCTCTCCACCTCCACGCCCATGCTGCGGGCGGTCCCCGCGATCACGAGCATCGCCGCGTCGATGTCGTTCGCGTTCAGGTCCGGCATCTTCGTCTCCGCGATCGCCCGCACCTGCGCCTTCGTCAGCGTCCCGACCTTCGTCCGGTTCGGCTCTCCCGAGCCGGTCTCGATGCCGAGCGCTTCCTTGATCAGCACCGCCGCCGGCGGGGTCTTCGTGATGAACGTGAACGACCGGTCTTCGTAGACCGTGATCTCCACCGGGATGATGCGCCCGTTCTCGTGCGCGGTCTGCGCGTTGAACGCCTTCGTGAACTCCACGATGTTGACCCCGTGCTGGCCCAGCGCGGGGCCGACCGGGGGCGCAGGGTTCGCCTGTCCACCCGGGATCTGGAGCTTGATCAGTGTGAGGACTTTCTTCGCCATGTGCGTGAGTGCATGCGGGGCTGCCCGCCCCTCCTCCCGTCTTGTCGGTTAGTCGATCTTCTTCACCTGGTCGAACCCGAGCTCGACCGGGACCTGGCGCTCGAAGATGTCGACGAGCACCTTCAGCTTCTGCTGATCGGGGTTGACGTCGACGATCTCACCATCGAAGTCCGAGAGCGGGCCGGACGTCACCTTGACCGACTCGCCGAGCGTGAACTCGACCTGCGACTTCGGCGCCGGCGCACCGACGGCCTGACCGTGGTGGAGAATCCTGTCGACCTCGCCCTGCGCGAGCGGGACGGGCTTCGCCCCGGCGCCGACGAAGGCGGTGACCCCGGGAGTGCCCTTGACCACCGTCCACGCCTCGTCGCTCAGATCCATGTTGACGAGGACGTACCCCGGGAGGACGCGCTTCTCGGTCTGCACCTTCTGCCCGTCCTTCGTCTCGATCACCTGCTCCGTCGGCACGACGACGCGCCGGAAGCGATGCTGCTGCCCCATCGACAGGATCCGGTGCTCGAGATTCTGCTTCACCTTGTTCTCGTGACCCGAGTAGGTGTTGACGACGTACCACTGGAACATCTGGATCTCCTACTGACCGAGAAGGACGTCCCGGACGAACGGCCGCAGTGCCTGGTCGACGCCCCAGAGGTATGCGCCGACGATCGCACACGCGATGATCACGACGATCGTCCCCTGGATCACCTGCGGTCGGGTGGGCCACTCGACCTTCTTCAGCTCTCCGACGGACTCGCGGATGAACCCGCCGCGGCGCGGGCCGTGGGCCGGAACGGCGGCGGCAGTGCCACCCTCGACGGCCGGCTGCGCGGCCGGCTCCCGCGTCGCGCCCCCTTCCGCGCGCCGGGCCTCCCGGCGCTGCCGTCTCGTCTCGCCTGCCATCGTCCCGTTGTGCCCCGTCGTTACCGCGTCTCGCGATGGGCCGTGTGCCCACCGCACCAGCGACAGTACTTCCGGAACTCCACGCGGTCGGGCGAGTTCCGCTTGGACTTCTGGGTCTGGTAGTTGCGCCGCTTGCACTCCGTGCAGGCGAGCGTGATCGCGACTCTGACTCCGGTGGCCATCTCTCTGCGTCTCTCGTGGGATCGATGCTTCGGCGGGAGGTAGCGGCGGTAGGACTCGAACCTACGACACGCGGATTATGATTCCGCTGCTCTAACCAACTGAGCTACGCCGCCCCGAGGCACCGAAGCATAGCAGCGGCCCGATCGTCGGAACGGCCTTCCGGCGTAGGCCCTTCACGCCGCGCCACGGTGCGGGCCCGACGGCCGGGTTCACCGCGCGCGAGGGCACACGGCCGAGCCTCGGAGTTCACGGGCCGGGACGGGCACGGGCCACGCTCTCCACCGCCCGGCAGGCCTCGTGCGCTCCGGCCGATCCGCCTCGTAGGATGCCGCGCGTGATCCGTGTTCCTCCTCAGCGTGGCGGGTGGCTCGAGGTCGTCTGCGGGCCGATGTTCAGCGGGAAGAGCGAAGAGATGATCCGCCGCCTGCGTCGGGCCGAGATCGCCGGCCAGCGGGTGATCCTCTTCAAGCCTCGCATCGACGATCGGTACGACAACGCCGATGTCGTCAGCCACGCAGGCGTGCGGATGTCGGCGGTCCCCGTCGACGGCCACGCCGAGATCGCCGCCCGCGCCCGCGGGCACGAGGTCGTCGGCGTCGACGAGGTGCAGTTCTTCGACGAGCAGGTCGTCGCGGCGGCGCTCGCGCTCGCCGATCGTGGAGTGCGTGTGATCTGTGCCGGGCTCGATCAGGACTTCCGCCGTCGCCCCTTCGGCCCGATGCCCGAGCTGCTCGCGCGGGCCGAGTTCGTCGACAAGCTGCAGGCCGTCTGCCATCGCTGCGGGGGCCCGGCGACCACCACGCAGCGCCTCGTGGACGGCGTCCCGGCGCCGTACTCGGGAGACACGATCGTCGTCGGCGCCGCCGAGCAGTACGAGGCCCGCTGTCGCGACTGCCACGAGCCGGGTGTGGACGCCGCCGACGCCGTCGACGCCGTCGCCGCCTAACGACGGCGGACCGCAGCGGCGATCCCGCACACGGCGTACGCCGCGGCGGCGGTGAGCACGATCGTGCCGCCCGGCGCCAGGTCGGCGTAGTAGGCGACGGTGAGCCCGACGAGCGCCGACCCGAGTCCGATCGCCATCGCGAGGACGAGTGTCGAGCGGAGGCTCCACGCGATGCGTCCCGCCGCCGTGACCGGGAGCACCATCAGCGCGGCGACGAGGAGGAGGCCCACGACCTGCATCGAGATCGCGACCGTGAGCGCCGCGAGGACCGCGACGACGATGTTGAGAGCGTCGACCGGAACCCCTGCGACCCGGCTCCCTTCCTCGTCGACGACCGCGCCGACGAGGCCGCGGTAGAGGACGCCGATCGTCGCGAGCGAGGCGAGGCCGAGGGCGAGCACGACCCACAGATCCGACCAGGACACGGTGAGGATCGACCCGAAGAGGTACTGGAAGAGATTGACGTCGAGTGCGCCCGCACTGGACACGAGCACGACGCCGAGCGCGAGACCGACGTAGAACACGAGCGCGAGCGCCTGGTCACCGGCCGTCCGCGTGCGCGTGCGCAAGAGCTCGACCGCGATCGCGCCGACGACCGCGAAGGTGAGGGCGACGGCGACGGGAGCGACGTCGAACAGCACGCCGGCGGCCACCCCGGCGAACGCGACGTGACCGAGGCCGTCGCCCACGAGCGCCTGACGTCGCTCGACGAGGAAGAACCCCACGGCCGGGGCGACGACGCCGACGATCGCCCCGGCGGCGAACGCGAGCCGCATGAACTCGAGCCCGAGCATCAGTGCTCGTGGGAGTGGTCGTGGGACGGGTCGTGCCAGAGGGCCGGGAGGTCACCGGGCGGGCCGTCGAACACGACGCCTCCCCGGACGAGCACGAGACGCTCGACGACGTGCTCGACGGCGCCGAACTCGTGCGAGACGTAGAGGATCGTCACGCCGAGCTCCGCGCGAAGCTCCTCGAGGAGGCCGGCGAGCGACTCCTGTGACGCCACGTCAACACCCGTCGTCGGCTCGTCGAGCACCAGCAGCGTCGGCTCGCACGCCAGCGCCTTCGCGATGAAGGCACGCTGCCTCAGGCCGCCGGACAGCGTGTGCAGCGGCACGTCCGCCCGCTCCGTGAGCCCCATCCGCGCGATCGCCGCGTCGACCAGCTCGCGATCCGGCCGCCGGAGCGGCCCGACGAGGCCCGACGGCGCGAGACGGCCCGCGGAGACGAGCTCGCGGACCGTCACGGGGGCCTCTCCCCCCGCCGCTGCCCGCTGCGCGAGATACCCGATGCGGCGAGACCGGTCGCGCCTGCCGGCGGGCACGCCGAACACGTGGACGTTGCCGAACGACGGGCGCTCGAGCCCCAACACGAGTCGCAGCAGCGTCGTCTTGCCACCGCCGTTCGGCCCCGCGATCGCGACGAACTCCCCCTGCTCGACGTCGAGGTCGACGTCGGCGAGGACGGGAACGCCCGGCCGGTAGGCGAACGAGACCCGGTCGAACCGGATCACCGGTGCCCCGTTCACGCGCACCCCAGCGCGTCACGGAGCGCGCGCAGGTTCCCGCGCATCACGGAGAAGTAGTCGGCACCCCGCCCGAGCTCTCCCTCGCCGATCCCCTCGATCGGATCGAGGGACGCGACCTTCACGCCGGCCTCGCGGGCCACGGTCTCGGCGACGGTCGGCGAGACGAGCGGCTCGACGAAGACGGTGGTCGCCCCGAGGCGGCGCACGTCGTCGACCAGCGACGCGAGAGCACGCGCCGACGGCTCTGCCTCGG
The DNA here is from genome assembly GCF_057140465.1 of Gaiella sp. Lineage (NCBI taxonomy): Bacteria > Bacillati > Actinomycetota > Thermoleophilia > Gaiellales > Gaiellaceae > Gaiella > Gaiella sp. The sequence goes on along the minus strand of NZ_DBNHWK010000025.1, from coordinate 40,205 downwards.
GCGTGAGCCCTGCGAGGGCCACCTGCTCGAGCCCGTAGGCCTCCGCCAGGTACCCGAAGGCGGCATGGCTCGTGACGATCTCCGATCGTCGGCACCGGCTGAGCCCGGTGCGGACGTCCCGGTCGAGCTGCTCGAGGCGGGCGGAGAGCCTGGCGCCGGCCGCCGGATCGCCGAGCTCGCCGGCGATGCGGCGGACCACCGACGCGTACCGGAGCGGGTCGAGCCACACGTGCGGGTCGACGCCCGACGGGCCCGAGATCGTCTCGACCTCCGTGAGGACGTCGAGCCCGTTCCCCAGCCGTGCGACCGCATCCTCCACCTGGGGCATGAAGCCCGACCCGACGTAGAGCACGACGTCGGCATCGTCGATCCGCTCGACGTCGCGCGGCGACAACTCGATGTCGTGCGGCTCGGCGCCCGACGGGGTGAGGTTCGTCACGTCGACGGCACGTCCGGCGACCTGCTCGGCCGCGTAGGCCAGCGGGTAGAAGGCGGCGACGACCTGCGTCCGCGCAGGGGCAGTCGCGTCGGTCGAGCCGCAGCCGGCCGCGACGCCCGCCAGTGCCGCCCCGATGCAGACGAGAACCGTTCTCGAAAACACCGCACGACCCTAGCATGTAATTGAGAACCGCTATCATCAGTATGTGGCGAGCGCGCCGGGGATCTGGGCCGATCATGCGCTCGAAGCGCTCGGCGCGGCCGGCTTCCGGAGCGGCGGTGCACGCCGCTCGGTCGTCGACCAGCTCGGCCGCAGAGCGTGCTGTCAGTCTGCGCAGGAGATACACGACGGCATCCGGGGGGACGGCGGACGGGCCGGCATCGCGAGCGTCTACCGGGCACTCGACACCCTCGCCGACCTGCAGCTGGTGCAGCGCATCGACCTCGGCGACGGCGTGGCTCGCTACGAGCCGATGCTGCCGAGCGGCGAGCACCACCATCACCTCGTGTGCGACGAGTGCGGCAGGGTCGAGCCCTTCACCGACGACGCGCTCGAGAGCGCGCTGGACGACGTCGCCGACCGACTCGGTGTCTCCCTCGACGCCCACGACGTCGTGCTCCACGGCTCCTGCGACGACTGCCGCGACGGCTGAGGACGCCACACCGTCCCGCCGCGACCGCTCTCCACCTCCGCCGGCCGCCACGTGGGCGGGCGGCCGCCGGATCGTCGCGTGCAGGAACCGCCGGACCCCGGGGGAAGTCCGACGGGTCGACCACGCCCGACCGACGCCGCGACCAACGTATGACGACGCCCCTTCACGACGACGCAGCCGAGGTCTCCTTCGCCACGGTTCACCCCGCCAGGCTCGAGCCGATCATCGGGTCGGATCGACTGCAGCGCCTCGAGCACGTCGCCGAGGAGATGCGTGCGCTGCTCGACGGGCGCGAGATCGTCAACGTCAACTCCACCGCGGCCGGCGGCGGGGTCGCGGAGATGCTCTACGCGATCCTCGGCTATGCCCGCGCCCTCGGGATCGGCACCCGCTGGCGCGTGATCGGAGGCGATCCCGAGTTCTTCGCCGTGACGAAGCGCGTCCACAACGGGCTCTACGGGGCCCCCGGAGACGGTGGGCCGCTGGGACGCACCGAGCGACTGGCATACGAGCGCACGATCGCGCGCAACGCCGGCCCCTTGCTCGAGAGCGTCGCCGCGACGGACGTGGTCGTGCTCCACGACCCGCAGACCGCGGGCCTGGCGCCGCTCCTGCGCGGACGCGTGGCGAAGGTCATCTGGCGCTGCCACGTCGGCTACGAGGGCGAGAGCGAGTGGAGCGACCGAGCCTGGGCGTTCATCCGCCCGTTCGTCGAGGCCGCCGACGCGTTCGTGTTCTCACGCCCCACGTTCGCGCCGCCGTGGATCGACCCGGAGCGACTGGCGATCGTGGCACCGTCGATCGACCCGTTCACCGCGAAGAACGAGGAGATCGCCGACGACATCGTCACGTCGACGATGACGGCCGTCGGGCTCGTCCGTCCGCCGCACGGCACGGCCCCGTGGGTCGGGCTGCCTCTCGAGACCGTCGACCTCGTCACCGAAGGGGAGCTCCCCGCGCTCGAGACCCCGCTCGTGACGCAGGTGTCGCGATGGGATCGCCTGAAGGACATGGAAGGCGTCCTCGAGGCCTTCGCCCACCATGTCGATCCGCGGCTGGGAGCGCATCTCGTGCTCGCCGGCCCCAGCGTGCGCGGCGTGACGGACGACCCCGAGGGCCCCGAGGTCTTCGCCGAGACGCACGCGGCCTGGGAGGCGCTCGACGGACGGCTCCGCCGCCGCGTGCACCTGGCGGCGATCGGCATGTCCGACCTGGCGGCGAATGCGCGCGTCGTCAACGCGCTCCAGCGCCACGCCAGCGTCGTCGTCCAGAAGAGCCTCGCCGAGGGCTTCGGGCTCACGGTCGCGGAGGCGATGTGGAAGCGCCGCCCGGTCGTCGCCTCGGCGGTCGGCGGGATCGTCGACCAGATCGCGGACGGGCGCGAGGGCCTGCTCGTCGGGCCGAACGACGTCGAAGCCGCCGGCGAGGCGATCGATCGGCTGCTCGCCGATCCCGCCCTGCGGACGACCCTGGGTGAGGCCGCCCGCGCGAAGGTCGTCGAGCGGTTCCTCGCCGACCGCCATCTCCACGAGTACGCACAGCTCCTGAAGACGCTCCTCGAGGAGTGACGTCGCGGTACGCTTGTGGCGTGCTCCCTCGACGCCGTCTGCTCTCGATCGTCGCGATCGTCGGGGTCGCTGCGATCCTCGCCGCGGGGTGCGGCGGGTCGGACGAGCCGGCGGCGTCTGCGACGGAGGAGTGGGCGGACGGGTTCTGCGGCGCGATCACGACGTGGACGGACACGATCTCCGCGACCGCCGACGACCTCGCCGACACGAGCGCGCTCTCCGTCGACTCGTTCACGTCGGCGCTCGAGGACGCGGTCGACGCCACGAAGGCCCTCGTCGACGACATCGAGGCCCTCGGGGCCCCCGACACCGAGTCCGCGGACGAGGCGGCACAGGCGATCGACGACGCTGCCACGGCGCTCTCCGACGACATCGACGAGCTCGAGCAGGGCCTCGAGAACGCCGGCGGCGGGCTCGCCGGGCTGCTCGGGCAGGTGTCCACGATCACGGCCACGCTCTCGTCGATGTCGACGACGATCTCGGGCCTGTTCTCGACGCTCGAGCAGATCGACACGAGCGCGGAGCTCCAGGACGCCTTCGAGAACGCCGAGGCGTGCCAGCCGATCGTCGGCACGTCCTGACGCGGCGCCATGGCCGGCGCCGAGCGAGCACGCCCAGGTCTTCCCGCCCCCACGCTCGAGCTTCCGTCCCTCGAGGGTGAGATCGTCCGCCTCTCCGAGCTCCGGGGGCGACCCGTCCTCGTCAGCTTCCTCCGGCACGCGGGCTGACTGATCTGCCGGGCGCACCTCGTGAAGGTGCAGGATCGGCGAGAGCGGATCGAGCGGGCAGGCGCGTCCGTGCTCTTCGTGGCGTTCGACGAGCCCGAGCTGCTCCGGCGCTCGCTGCTCGTCGACCTCGACCTCGTCTTCCCGATGCTCGTCGACCGTGACCGGGCCGCCTACCGGGCCTGGGGCCTCCGGCGCGCTTCCGTCGCCGGTGTGTGGCTCGACCCGCGCGTCTGGTGGCGATACGCGTCTCTCCTGGCGGGCGGCGAGCGCCTCCGGCGCTTCGGCACGGACACCCTCCAGCTCGGAGGGGACTTCGTCGTCGACCCGGAGGGCGTGATCACCTGGGCGCGACCGCAGCAGCGTGACGATCGGCCGCCCGTGGGGACGCTGGTGCGGGCGCTCGAGGCGTCGTCCGGCGTCGTCTGACAGACTCGACGGGATGCGACGGCTGCGCAGGCGACAGGGCCGCCGGGCAGCGCGGCTGGCGGTACTCGTCGCGTGTCTCCTCGCCGCCTGGTCGGGGTCGGCCCTCGCCGGCCCGGAGGACGAGCTCGCCGAGCGCTACGCGCCGGAGGTGCGCCTCGTCGAGCAGACCGAGGACTGCGGGGACGGCGAGCCGTACTGGCCGACGGACATCGACCTGATCCTCCCGAACGAGGAGGTGGCGCTCCGGGGGCCGTGGGATCGGACGAACGTCGTGCAGGTCGGGCCGAGCGCCGCGGACCTCGGCGGAGGGAAGGTCGGATACCACCTCGACTTCCCCGGGAACGCGCTCGACCCCGGCTGCACGTACGAGGAGTGGTCGAAACGGATCACGGCCGGGACCGACCCCACGACGTATGCGCGGGTCGTCACCGAGCCGGGGAAGCCGGGGAAGCTCGCGCTCCAGTACTGGTTCTTCTACGTCTTCAACGACTTCAACAACAAGCACGAGGGCGACTGGGAGATGATCCAGCTCGTCTTCGATGCGAACGACGCGGCGGAGGCGCTGGAGACGGAGCCCACGGAGGTCGGGTACAGCCAGCACGAGGGTGCCGAGCGCGCCGCGTGGGGAGACGAGAAGCTCACCCTCGTCGACGGCACGCACCCCGTCGTCTATCCGGCGGAGGGATCGCACGCCAACCACTTCAAGGAGGCGCTGTTCCTCGGACGGAGCGGCGCGGAGGGGGTCGGCTGCGACGACACGGAGGGCCCGTCCACCGCGATCCGCCCCGCCGTCGCGGTGGTGCCGACGGATCCGGACGCATACCTCGAGTCCTACCCGTGGCTCGGCTTCGAGGGACGCTGGGGCGAGATGCAGCCGGCGTTCTACAACGGCCCGACGGGGCCGAACACGAAGACGCAGTGGGTCGCCCCGATCAGCTGGTCGGAGGAGAGCTGGCGCGACGAGGCGTTCGCCGTTCCCGGCTCGACCTCGCTCATGGGAACGACGGCCACCGAGTTCTTCTGCACCGCCGTCGCCGCGGGCTCCGACATGTTGACGCGCATGACGCAGAACCCATGGCCGACGGTGATCGCACTCGGCATTCTCGCAGTCGTCCTCCTCTGGGCGGGATCGCGCACCGAGTGGCGCCCGTCGCCGCCGCTCCGGATCGCCCACCGCCGGCGATGGGGCGAGGTCGTCACCGCGACTTGGGCGATGTACCGTCGCCACTTCCTGCTCTTCGTGCGCATCGGCGTCGTGTTCCTGCCGCTCGCCGTCGTCGTCGCCGCGATCCAGTACGTCCTCTTCCGCATCGGCACGTTCGAGGCGCTCGCCGACCGGGCCGGCGAGTCGAATCCCGCCGTCGCGATCCTCGCGTTCACCCTCGGCCTCGTGTTCACCTTCATCGGGCTGACGCTCGTCCAGGCCGCGGTCGCCCACGTGATGCGCGAGATCGACGCAGGGAGACCCGGCTCCGCGCTCGACGCCTACCGGCAGGCGTTCACGCACCTCCGGGCGCTCGCCGGGGGGCTGCTGTTCATGGTCGTCGTGCTCACGATCCTCAACCTGACGCTGGTGGGGATTCCGATCGCGACGTGGCTGCTCGTCCGGTGGTCGCTCCTCGCCCAGGTGATCCACCTCGAGGACCGTCCGGCCCGGGACGCGCTCCGACGCAGCGCGGGTCTCGTCACCGGCAACTGGTGGAAGGTCGCCTCGATCACGGTCTTCGTCACCGGCACCGCCGTCATCGTGGGGCCGTTCCTCGGGGCCCTCATGCTGCTCGTCTCGTCCGCGTCGTTCGACGTCGTCAACCTCGTCGCCGGCCTCGTCTACACGATCACGCTGCCGCTCGCCTCGATCGCGACGACGTACGTCTACTGCGACCTGCGCGTGCGCGACGAGCAGCGAACGACGACGACGCACACGGCGCCGGCGCTCCCCGCCGAGACGACGCTCGCCTGAGCCTCGGGGATCTGCGCCACTCGGCTCGCAGGCGTCCGACCGGCGTCGAACGGCGGACTAGCGCGTCTTCATGAACCGTTGCACCGTCGCCAGGAGCTCGCTCGTCTTCTCCTCCGCCGCCCGCTCGTCCCCCGATGCGATCGCATCGGAGACGCAGTGCGTGACGTGGTCTTCGAGCAGCCGCGCGCCGACCTGGTCGAGAGCGGTTCGCACCGCCGCGATCTGCGTGAGGATGTCGATGCAGTAGCGGTCGTCGGCGACCATGCGCTCGAGACCCCGGACCTGTCCCTCGATCCGCCTCAGACGCCTGATCAGGGCGTCCTTCTCGTCCGCGTACCCGTGTGTCACCCGACCTCCCTGAGGCTCTGGAAGCGCCGCAGGCGCAGACTGTTGGTGACGACGAAGACGCTCGAGAACGCCATCGCCGCCGCCGCCACCATCGGATTGAGCAGGCCCGCGACGGCCAGCGGGATCGCGGCGACGTTGTAGGCGAAGGCCCAGAAGAGGTTCCCCTTGATCGTCCGGAGCGTCCGCCGGGAGAGGCGGATCGCGTCCGCGGCCGCCCGGAGGTCGCCCGAGACCAGCGTCAGGTCGCTCGCCTCGATCGCGACGTCGGTACCGGTCCCGATCGCGAGACCGAGGTCGGACCGGGCGAGCGCAGGGGCATCGTTGACGCCGTCGCCGACCATCGCCACGACGTCGCCCCCGTCCTGCAGCCGCTGTACGACCGCCGTCTTCTCGTCCGGCAGGACGTTCGCGATCACCTCGTCGATACCCACCTCCGCCGCCACCGCGGTCGCCGTCCGCTCGTTGTCGCCGGTCAGGAGGACCGGTGTGAGGCCGAGCGCGGCGAGCTCGCGGATCGCCTCGGGTGACGTGCTCTTGACCCGGTCGGCCACGACGACGAGACCGGCGACCGACCCGTCGATCGCCACCGCGACCACGCTCCGCCCCAACCGCTCCGCCTCCTGGAGCGCGGCCGCGAGGTCGGGCGGCAGCGAGAGACCCCGCTCGGTGAGCATCGAGGGCTTCCCGAGCACCAGTCCGCTGCCCTCGACGACGGCCTCGACGCCGAGCCCGGATCGACTCGTGAAGCTCTCCACGCGCGGGAGCGGGCCGACGGCGCCCGCGGCGTGCGACGCGATCGCAGCCGCGATCGGGTGCTCGCTGGCGTGCTCCGCGGCGCCGACGAGGCGGAGGAAGCGCTCGGGGTCGACGCCGGCGACGGGGACGACGTCGGTCACCCAGAACCGTCCCTCGGTGACGGTGCCGGTCTTGTCGAGCACGATCGTCGTCACGCGCCGCGTCTGCTCGAGGATCTCGGGGCCCTTGATGAGGATGCCGAGCTGCGCCCCGCGCCCCGTGCCGACCATGAGGGCGGTCGGGGTAGCGAGACCGAGGGCGCACGGGCACGCGATGATCAGCACCGCGACGGCGGCGGTGAACGCCTCCGACACGCTCCCGCCGGCGACGAGCCAGCCGGCCAGGGTCGCCAGCGAGACGACGAGCACCGTCGGCACGAAGACGGCCGACACACGGTCGACGAGCCGCTGGATCGGCGCCTTCCCCGCCTGCGCCTCCGCGACGAGCCGCGCGATCTGCGCGAGGGCCGTGTCCGCTCCGACACGTGTCGCCCTGACCAGCAGCCGCCCCGACGCGTTGACCGTGGCCCCGGCGACCTCGTCCCCGACGACGACCTCCACCGGGACGGGCTCACCGGTGAGCATCGACTGGTCGACAGCCGAGAAGCCCTCGATCACGACCCCGTCCGTGGCGATCTTCTCCCCCGGTCGGACGACGAACACGTCGCCGACCACGAGCTCGGCGATCGGCATACGGAGCTCCACGCCGTCGCGCAGCACGACCGCGTCCTTCGCCCCCAGCGCGAGGAGCGACCGGATCGCCTCACCGGAGCGCCGGCGCGCGCGGAGCTCGAGGTAGCGGCCGACCAGGATCAGCGTCGTGATCACCGCGCCCACCTCGAAGTAGCTGTGGGCATCGATGCCGCCGACGAGCACGACCGCCGACCACGTCCACGCCGCGAGGGTGCCGACCGAGATCAGCGTGTCCATCGTCGCGGCGCCGTGACGCGCGTTCGCGAGCGCTGCCGTGTGGAAGCCGAGCCCCGCCCAGAAGACGACGGGAGTCGAGAGAGCGAGCGCGACCCACTCCCAGCCGTCGAACTGCAGCGGCGGCACCATCGCGAGGAGCACGAGCGGAGCGGTCAGCGCCGCAGCGACGAGAAGTCGAGAGCGGACAGCGCGGACGGGATCTGCGTCGTCCGCTCCGTCGTCCGGGAGCGCGGCGTGGTACCCGGCTCCCTCGACCGCCCGCAGCAGGTCGTCGACGCCGATCACACCGGGGTCGTACGCGACGCTTGCAGCCTCCGTCGCGTAGTTGACGGTCGCCTCGACGCCGTCGAGGCGGTTCAGCTTGCGCTCGATCCGCGTCGCGCAGGTGGCGCACGTCATGCCGTCGATGTCGAGCCGAACCCGCTCGCGCGCGTGCGTCGACGTCGCCATCAGGCGACCTCGTATCCGGCCTCGTCGATCGCGGCCCTGATCGCCGCGTCGTCGAGCTCCTCCCCCGCCACCGTCACCTGCTTCGTCTCGAGGTCGACCGTGACGGCGGTCACTCCCTCGACCGCAGAGACCTCGTCGACGACCGCGCGCTCGCAGTGTGCGCAGTGCATCTCCGGGACGGTGTACGTGCGTTGGCCCATGCTCGGCTCCTTATACCCCCTTAGGGTATCAAGCGGGAGGGGGCGAGTCAACGACGGCTTCCGCTGCCCCGAGACGGCTGCGTACCCTGTGGTGTGCGAGGCGGGCTCGACCTCGAGACGACCGACGCCGCCGCCCTGCCCGCCCCGAGTCGACGAGCGGCGTCACGCCATGAGCCGAAGACGCATCCTCCTCGTCACCACCGCGACAACCGCCCTCGTCGCACTCGCGGTGGCGCTCGTCGTCGCGTACGACAGCGGGGGCGACGGCGGTGAGGTCGTCGGGGACGCCGTCGTCGACGACGAGCTCCAGGCGAAGATCGACGAGATCAACCGGACCGCCCCGTCTGCCGGGCTCGGCGAGGCGGCGCCTCCGCCTCCGGACTCGCTGACGTCCGGGTGGACGACGGACTTCTCGAAGCATTCGGTGCCGCTCGAGGAGATCCGGTCCGGCGGCCCGCCGAAGGACGGTATCCCCGCGATCGACGAGCCCGCGTTCGAGACCGCCCTCGATGTCGACTGGCTGCGCGACCCCGAGCCCGTGATCGCCGTCACGGTCGACGGCGTCACCCGCGGCTACCCGATTCAGGTCCTCATGTGGCACGAGATCGTCAACGACGTGGTCCAGGGACGACCGATCGCCGTTACCTTCTGCCCGCTCTGCAACACGGCGATCGTCTTCGATCGGCGGCTCGAGGGAGCGGTGCTGGACTTCGGCACCACCGGGAACCTCCGGAACTCCGACCTCGTGATGTACGACCGGCAGACCGAGTCGTGGTGGCAGCAGTTCTCCGGCGAGGCGATCGTCGGCGAGCACACGGGCAAGAGACTCGACCAGCTCGCAGCGCGCATCGTGCCGTGGAGCGCCTTCCGGACGGCACACCCCGAGAGCGAGGTCCTCTCCCGCGACACGGGCGTCGCCCGTGACTACGGACGCAATCCGTACGTCGGATACGACGACGTCGACAGCCCGCCGTTCTTCCCGGCGGCCGGCGACGACGACCGCCTCGCTCCCAAGGAGCGCGTCGTCTACGTCGAGGTCGGCGACGACGCGATCGCAGTCCCGTTCGAGGCGCTCGCGACGACGCCCACGATCACCGCCACCGTGGGCGGCGAGGACGTCGTCGTCCGCTGGGCGGGCGGGGTCGCCTCGGCGCTCGACGGCGGGACGGTCGCCGACGGTCGCGACGTCGGCTCGGCGACGGTCACCGTCGCCGGTGAGCCCGTGCCGTTCCACGAGCCCTTCTGGTTCGCGGTCGCGGCGTTCCGTCCCGACGTCCGCATCGTCCGGCGCTGAGCGGAGGCGCCGTCGACGCGACGACGTCGCGGGCCCAGCGGCGGCCGCCGACTACTCGACCGTGACCGTCTTCGCGAGGTTGCGCGGCTGGTCGACGTTGAGGCCGCGAAGGCGGGCGATCCGGTACGCGAGCAGCTGGAGCGGCACGACGGCGAGCACGGCGGAGAGGAACGCCGGCGCCTTGGGGACGAAGATCACGTCGTCCGCGTGGTGCTGGATGTCCTCGTTGCCGTCCGAGGCGATCGCGATCACGTGCGCCCCGCGGGCCCGCACCTCCTGGATGTTCGAGACGAGCTTCTCGTAGACCCGCTCCATGCGCGTCGCGACGACGACGACCGGGGTCGACTCGTCGAGCAGCGCGATCGGCCCGTGCTTCATCTCCCCCGCCGAGTACGCCTCGGTCGGGATGTACGAGAGCTCCTTGAGCTTGAGCGCCCCTTCGAGCGCCACCGGCAGGCCGATGTTGCGGCCGAGGTAGAGGAAGAACGGACGGTCGTGGAAGCGGCGGGCGATGTCGTCGATCGGGTGGTCGCCGTCGAGGAAGCGCTGCAGCTTCGCCGGCAGGTCGTAGACGGCGTTGACGATGTACTCGATCTCCCCGGCGGGGAGCGTCTCCCGCACCTGCGCCATCTTCAGCGCGATCAGGAAGAAGAGCGACAGCTGGGCGGTGAACGTCTTCGACGCGGCGACGGCCATCTCCAGCCCACACCGCGTGTAGAGCACGGAGTCGACCTCGCGCGTGATCTGGGAGCCCATCATGTTCGTGATCGCGACCGTGTGTGCGCCCATCTCCCGGGCGAGCTTCATCGCCGCGAGCGTGTCGCGCGTCTCCCCGGACTGCGAGATGCCGATCACGAGGGTGTCCTCGTCGAGCACCGGGTTGCGGTAGATCCACTCCGACGCGATGTCGTGCTCGACCGGAATGCGCGCCCACTCCTCGATCGCGTACCGGGCGGCGACGCCCGCGTGGTAGGCGGTGCCGGCGGCGAGGACGACGATGCGTCGCAGCTCGCGGACGTCGTCCTCGGTCATGCCGAGGCCTTCGAGCACCAGCCGGCCGTGCCGGACACGATCGCCGATCGTCTCGGCGATCGCCTCGGGCTGCTCGTGGATCTCCTTGAGCATGAACGTCTCGTACCCCCCCTTCTCGGCGCCCTCGTCGTCCCAGTCGAGCTCGACGACCTCGTGCTCGACGGCCGAGCCGTCGTCGGCGCGGACGAAGCGGCTCCCGTCGGCGGTGATCGCGACCACGTCGCCGTCGTCCGGGAACTGCACGCGATTCGTCTCCCGCAGGAACGCTGCCGCGTTCGACGCGAGGTACATCTCGCCGTCCCCGATGCCGACGACGAGCGGCGTCTGCAGCCGGGCCCCGACGAGCAGCCCCGGGTGGTCGCGATGGACGACGACGAACGTGAAGTGGCCCTCCATCTCCCGGTACGCGGCACGCACGGCGTCGAGGAGATCGCCGTCGTAGTGCCGCTCGACCAGGTGTGCCACCGTCTCCGCGTCGGTCTCGGACGAGAAGACGTGCCCTTCGTCCTGGAGGCTCTCGATCAGCTCCCGGTAGTTCTCGACGATCCCGTTCAGGACGATCGACAGCGCGCCGTCGTCGCAACCCGTCAACGGATGGGCGTTGTCCTCCGTGACCCCCCCGTGAGTCGCCCAGCGCGTGTGCCCGACGCCCGTCGTGGCAGCGGACGCGATGTCACCCGCGATGCGCTTCAGGTTCTGGAGGTTGCCGAGGGCCCGGTAGTACGAGAGCCCGTCGCCCTCGAGGAGCGCGATCCCCGCCGAGTCGTATCCGCGGTACTCGAGCCGCTCCAGGCCGTGGAGGAGGAGCGGCTTGCACTCGCGGGGCCCGACGTAGCCGATGATTCCGCACACGTGTCGCTGCTCCCTCGTCGCTCGCCTCGCCTACCGCCCGACCCGGAAGAATGCTCTGACCCTGCACCCGTCGGCGCCCGGTGTCAACCCAGCTCCTGCCTGACGAGTGCGGCGATGCTAGCACAGAGGTTTGCAGCGGTTTCCTGGCTCTCGGCCTCCGCGAGCACGCGGACGACGGGCTCCGTCCCGGAGGGGCGAACGAGCACACGGCCGGTCGTCCCGAGCTCCGCGTCGAGCCGCGCGACCTCCGCCTCGACGACGGCGGACGGCCAGGGGCGGGACACCGCCACGTTCTCCTTGGCCTGCGGATAGCGCGACATCGCCGCCACCGCCTCCGACAGCGGACGGCCCGCGAGCGCGCGGCAGAGGAGCACCGCAGCGACGAGGCCGTCCCCGGTGACGTGCCCGTCGAGCCAGATCAGGTGTCCCGACTGCTCGCCGCCGAGCACGCCGCCCGTGGCCCGCAGGGAGTCGAGCACGTACCGGTCCCCGACCGGCGTGACGTCGACCGCGATGCCGTGCTCGGCCATCAGCCGGTGGAACCCGAGGTTCGTCATCACCGTGACGGCGACCCGCTCGACCCGGTGCGCGAGAGCGAGCACGGCGAGGATCTGGTCGCCGTCGACCGGCTCGCCCCGCTCGTCGACCGCGAGCATGCGGTCGCCGTCACCGTCGAACGCGACGCCGAGCTGGAACGCACCGTCGCGGACGGTTCGGGCGAGCAGCCCGAGGTCCGTCGCCCCGCAGCCGACGTTGATGTTCGACCCGTCCGGGCGATCCGCGACCGCGACGACGTCGGCGCCGAGGTCGCGGAGAACGGCCGGGCCGATCCGGGAGAAGGCACCGTTCGCGCAGTCGACGGCGATGCGGAGGCCGGAGAGGTCGGCGCCGAAGCGCTCGCGCACGATCGCGCCGTAGGCGGCGTCGAGGCCCTCGACCGCCTCCGTGCCCCCCGTCCCCGTGCCCGGTGCGTCGAGGAGCGACTCGATCTCCACCTCGTCCGCGTCGGTGAGCTTGTGCCCGCCCGGGCCGAAGACCTTGACGCCGTTGTACTCGGGCGGGTTGTGCGACGCGGACAGGACGACACCGAGCCCCTCCGCGAGCAGCGCGACCGCGGGAGTGGGGAGCACGCCCCCGAGCAGCGCCGTCCCGCCGGCATCGGCGATCCCGCGCGCGAGCGCCGCCTCGAGCTCGGGCCCCGAGCCGCGGGTGTCGCGCCCGACGAGCACACGGCCGCCGCCGGACCACAGCGTCGCCGCCCGGCCGAGACGCTCGACGAGGTCGGGCGTCAGCGTCGCCCCGACGACACCTCGCACCCCGTCGGTTCCGAAGTAGCGTCGTGTCATGTCGTCGTCTCCGGTGTGGGCCGGAGGAGGCCGGCGAGGAATCCGAGCCGGGCCGCTGCTCAGCGCTTGCTGAACTGCGGCGCCTTGCGCGCCTTGTGCAGCCCGGCCTTCTTGCGCTCGACCTTCCGCGCGTCTCGCGTGAGGTAGCCCTCGCGCTTCAGCGACACACGGAGCTCCGGGTCGGCCTCGACGAGCGCACGGGCGATGCCGTGGCGGACTGCGCCCGCCTGACCAGAGGGGCCGCCCCCGTGGACGCGGACGCGGAGGTCGTACGTCCCGGCGGCACCCGCGGTCTCGAGCGGCGCGAGCACGAGCGCGCGATGCGCTGCGCGTGGGAAGTACTCCTCGAGCGTGCGCCCGTTGACCCACGTGGCGCCGTCACCCGGACGGAGGATCACACGGGCGACCGAGGTCTTGCGCTTGCCGGTACCGAGGTACTGGGCGATCTCTGCCATCACTCCCAGGGGCCGGCCGCGGCCTACCCCTCACTCCTTTCCATGTGAAGCGGCTTCGGCTGCTGCGCGGCATGAGGGTGCTCGGGCCCGGCGTAGACCTTGAGCTTGCGCAGCTGGGCCGAGGCGAGCTTGTTCTTGGGGAGCATGCCCTTCACCGCCTTGCGGACGACCTCCGTCGGCCGGCGCTCGAGCTGCTCGCGCAGCGTGCGCTCCTTGAGCCCACCGGGGTAGCCGGTGTGCCAGCGCACCTTCTTCTGGTCGAGCTTGTTCCCCGTGACGTGCACCTTCTCGGCGTTCACGACGACGACGAAGTCGCCGGTGTCGACGTGCGGGGTGTAGATGGGCTTCCCCTTCCCACGCAGCGTGTCGGCGATGCGCGTGGCGAGCCGCCCGAGCGTCTGCCCCTCGGCGTCGACGACGTACCAGTCGCGCTGGACGTCCCCCGGCTTGGCGGTCATGGTCTTCATTCGCAGAAAGAGACGACGGCCCGACGACCGCCGGAGGACGATGGTAGCAGCCGCCCGCAGACCACGCCTCTAGCATCCTCGCAGGTGTTGCTCCGCAACGAGATCGCGCTGCTGGTCGAGCGCGCCCACCCCGATCCGCACCGCGTGCTCGGTGCGCACGCCGGACGTGGCGGCGTGATCGTGCGCGCCTACCGCCCCGAAGCGACCGGCGTCCGCGTGATCCGACCCGGCACGGAACCGGTCCGGCTGCGCCGGGTGCACGCCGACGGCGTCTTCGCGGGAACGCTGCGCGCGGCGTCGCTGCCCCTCCGCTACGAGCTCGAGACGACCTGGCGCGACGGCTCGGTGACGGTCGAGGCAGACCCGTACGCCTTCCTCCCCCTCCTCGGAGAGCTCGATCTCCACCTCCTCCGTGAGGGGCGACACGAGCGGCTGCAGACCGTGCTCGGCGCGCACCGCCGCGTCGTCGACGGCGTCGACGGCGTGGGGTTCGCCGTGTGGGCGCCGTCTGCCCTGAGCGTCAGCGTCGTCGGCGACTGGAACGCCTGGGACGGGCGCCGGCACCCGATGCGGAACCTCGGGGACGCGGGGGTCTGGGAGCTCTTCGTCCCCGGCGTCGCCGACGGGGCACGCTACAAGTTCGACGTCCGCGGAGGAGACGGTGTCGTGCGCCTGCGCGCCGATCCCGTCGCGACAGCCGCCGAGCACCCTCCCGCCACGGCCTCGGTCGTCGCCGGCGACCACCACGAGTGGCGCGACCACGACTGGCTCGAGCGCCGCGCGGCGACGAGCCCCTGGGCCGAGCCGCTCTCGATCTACGAGGTCCACCTGGGGTCGTGGCGGCGGAACCCGCTCGAGGACAACCGCCCGCTCACCTATCGCGAGCTCGCCGACGAGCTCCCCGCGTACGTCGAGGATCTCGGCTTCACACACGTCGAGCTGCTGCCCGTGATGGAGCACCCGTTCGGCGGGTCCTGGGGCTACCAGGTGACCGGCTACTTCGCCCCGACCGCACGGCACGGGACGCCGGACGACTTCCGGGCGCTCGTCGACGCGTTCCACGCCCGCGGCATCGGGGTGATCCTCGACTGGGTGCCGGCCCACTTCCCGAGCGACGAGTTCGCCCTCGCCCGCTTCGACGGGACGGCGCTCTACGAGCACGAGGATCCGCGGCTCGGACGACATCCCGACTGGGACACGCTGATCTTCAACTACGGGCGCACCGAGGTCCGCAACTTCCTGCTCGCGAGTGCCCTCACCTGGCTCGAGGGGTTCCATGCGGACGGCCTCCGCGTCGACGCCGTCGCCTCGATGCTCTACCGCGACTACTCGCGGCAGGAAGGCGAGTGGGTGCCCAACGTCCACGGCGGGCGCGAGAACCTGGAGGCGGTGTCGTTCCTGCGGGAGCTGAACGCCGTCGCCCACCGGCGCGCGCCGGGGGCGATCATCGCGGCCGAGGAGTCGACGGCGTGGCCGGGCGTCTCCCGCCCGACCGAGCAGGGCGGACTCGGGTTCGGCTTCAAGTGGAACATGGGCTGGATGCACGACACGCTCGGCTACCTCACGCGGGACCCCGTCCACCGGCGCCACCACCACGACGAGCTCACGTTCAGCCTCGTGTACGCCTTCTCCGAGCACTTCGTGCTGCCGCTCTCGCACGACGAGGTCGTCCACGGGAAGGGGTCGCTGCTGCAGAAGATGCCGGGCGACCGCTGGCAGCAGCTCGCGACGCTGCGCGCGCTCTACGCGTACATGTGGGCGCACCCGGGCAAGCAGCTGCTGTTCATGGGCGGCGAGCTGGCGCAGGCGCGCGAATGGGATCACGACGGGTCGGTCGACTGGCACCTGCGCGACGACCCGGCGCACGAGGGGGTGCAGGCGCTCGTCCGCGACCTCAACCACGCCTACCGGGCAGAGCCGGCGCTCTGGCGACACGACGCCGAGCCGGAGGGGTTCCGGTGGGTCGCCGTCGACGACCGCGACGCGAACACGATCGTCTTCTCCCGCCACGCGGGCGACCCGGGGCGGGAGCTCGTCTGCGCGTGCAACTTCTCGCCGGTGCCGCGCTCCAGGTACCGGATCGGCCTCTCACGTCCGGGCCGCTGGAGGGAGCGGCTGAACACGGACGCCGCCCGGTACGGGGGCTCGGGGATCGGCAACGCCGGTGTCGTGGAGGCCGTCGCGGAGCCGTCCCACGGCCTCCCCTGCTCGGCCGAGGTGACCCTGCCGCCGCTCGGAGTCGTGTGGCTCACGATGGAGGGCGGATGAGGACGCGGCCGGGGCGCCCGTTCCCGCTCGGGCCGAGCTGGGACGGGGAGGGCACGAACTTCTCGCTCTTCTCGGAGCACGCGGCGCGAGTGGAGCTCTGCCTGTTCGACGGGTCCGACGGCGAGACGCGCATCGAGCTGGTCGAGCGCACCGCACACACCTGGCACGTGTACGTGCCGCACGTCGGCCCCGGGCAGCGCTACGGCTACCGCGTGTACGGGCCCTACGACCCGGCGACCGGCGACCGCTTCAACCCGGCGAAGCTCCTCGTCGACCCGTACGCGAGGGCGATCGAGGGGCCGGTCCGCTACGGGGCCGCCGAGACGCACGGGTATCCGGCCGGCGGCGACCCCGACGGCGCGCCGGACACGACCGACGACGCCCCCGCGATCCCCAAGTGCGTGGTCATCGACGAGTCGTTCGACTGGGAGGGCGACGCGCGTCCGGACACGCCGTGGACCGACACGGTGATCTACGAGGCGCACGTGAAGGGCTTCACGATGCGCCATCCCGGTGTGCGGGAGGATCTCCGCGGGACGTACGCGGGGCTCGCGTCCGACGCCGCGATCGCACACCTCCTCGACCTCGGCGTGACCGCGGTCGAACTGCTCCCCGTGCACCACATCGCCGACGAGCCGTTCCTCGGCGGGCGCGGGCTCACGAACTACTGGGGGTACTCGACGCTCGGGTTCCTGGCGCCCCACGCCGGCTACGCCGCCACCGGGAGCCACGGCGAGCAGGTGCGCGAGTTCAAGGGGATGGTGAAGGCACTGCACCGCGCAGGCATCGAGGTGATCCTCGACGTCGTCTACAACCACACGAGCGAGGGCGACCACCGCGGGCCGACGCTCTCCTGGCGCGGCATCGACAACCGCTCCTACTACCGCCTCGACCCCGACGACCCGCGGCGCTACCTCGACTTCACGGGGACCGGGAACAGCCTCAACCCCGTCCACCCGAGCGTGCTGCGGCTGATCGCGGACTCGCTCCGGTACTTCGCGATCGAGTGCCATGTCGACGGCTTCCGCTTCGACCTCGCCGCCGCGCTCGCCAGGGAGCTGTACGAGGTCGACAAGCTGTCGTCGTTCTTCGACGTGATCCACCAGGACCCCGTGCTGTCGCAGCTGAAGTTGATCGCCGAGCCCTGGGACCTCGGGCCCGGCGGCTACCAGGTGGGCAACTTCCCGGTGTTGTGGGCCGAGTGGAACGGTCGCTACCGCGACGCGGTGCGCGACCTCTGGCGGGGCCACGGACGGCTCGGCGAGCTCGCGGCGCGCTTCACGGGATCGAGCGACCTCTACGAGTCCGGCGGGCGCTCGCCGTGGGCGTCGGTGAACTTCGTCACCTGCCACGACGGGTTCACGCTGGCCGACCTCGTCTCCTACGAGCACAAGCGGAACGTGGCGAACGGCGAGGAGAACCGTGACGGCACCGACGACAACCGCTCGTGGAACTGCGGCGTCGAGGGCCAGACCGACGACGCCGACGTCCTCCGGCTGCGTGTGCGGCAGCAGCGGAACCTGCTCGCCACGCTCCTCCTCTCCCAGGGCGTGCCCATGCTGCTCGCCGGTGACGAGCTGGGACGCACCCAGCACGGCAACAACAACGCGTGGTGCCAGGACAACGAGCTCTCGTGGCTCGACTGGGAGCTCGACGAGGAGATGGAGCGGCTGCTCGCCTTCACCCGCCGGCTGATCGCCCTCCGGCGCGCACATCCGGTGCTGCGGCGCGCCCACTTCTTCGAAGGGCATCCGGTCAACGGATCCGGGCTCCCGGACGTGGCGTGGTTCAGGCCGGACGGGGAGCCGATGCGCGACGGCGACTGGGACGCGGACGGGGGCCCGCTCGGCGTCTTCCTCAACGGGAGCGAGATCCCCGCCCGCGCGGCGACCGGCGAGCCGGTCGTCGACGACTCGTTCCTCGTGCTCGTGAACGCGGGCGCGGAGCCCGTCGAGTTCACGCTCCCCGCGCACCTCGGGCCGAGCTGGACGCTCGAGCTCTCCACCGCCGATCCCGAGGAGGCGGTGCCGAGCGCGCATCACGGCGGCGACCGCCTCGCGCTCGTTGCGTGGTCGCTCGTCCTGCTCCGCCGGGAGGAGCGCCGGCGCCCGGAACGCAGAGACGAGCCGGGCGCCTAGAGGCGGAGAGCGGCGAGCCCCTCCCTGAACGCCGCCGCGCCGCCGCGCGCCGGATGGCGCACGGACGGCGCGTCGAGGGCGTCGGCGGCGACGCGACCCACCGCGACGACCCGTCGGCCCCGTGACAGCGCCCTCGCGAACGGCACGCCTCCCGCGACCTCGACCGCGGTCGGCCGACGGTTCGAGCGGGCCGTTCCCGGATGCGTCGGCACGACGTTCCAGAGGAGCACGTGCCCGGCGAGGCCGAGCTCCTCCAGCACGCGGTGCACGATCGTGGCGGTCGCCTCGGCCGGCCCGGTGCCGGTGAGCTGGCGCTCGGAGGTGAACGGGATCCCCGAGACCCGCGCACCGCGGTAGCCCGGCGCCTCACCGACGAGCACGAGCCGCGCCTCCTCGTGCGTCGTCAGGTACCCCGCGAGGCGTCCACACAGGAGCTCGGCCCGCGGCCCCTCGCCGTACTGGTTGAAGGTGTCCCCGATCCGCGTGGCGGCGAGCCGCTCGACGAACGCACGCATGCGACGAGTCTGCCTGCCGGCGCTAGAATGAGCCGAGCGAAACGGGGAGCTCGGGTGACCGGGCTGAGAGGGCGGCTTAGGCGCCGCCGACCCGAGAACCTGACCTGGGTAATGCCAGCGGAGGGAGGCGCGTGCAGGATCCCGAGATCGTCGTCGTCGCAGCCGGTGAAGGCCCCGACGTGTCGGCGCTGCTCCCCACCGGCGCGACCGTGATCGCGGCCGACGGAGGCGTCGAGCGAGCACACGCGCTCGGGCTCGACGTCGCGCTCGTCGTCGGAGACCTCGACTCGGCGAGCGTCGACGCGGTGCAGGCGGCCGAGCGCCTCGGTGCAGTCGTCCACCGGCACCCGGCCGACAAGGACGCGACCGACCTCGAGCTCGCGCTCGACGAGGCCGTCCACCGCGGCGGGGGACGCCTGACCGTCATCGCGAGCGCCGGGGGGCGGCTCGACCACCTGCTCTCCTCGCTCCTCCTCCTCGGCGCGGAGCGCTACGCAGCGCTGGAGATCGACGCGTTCGTCGGCCCGTCCCGCGTCCACGTGATCCGCGGGACGCGGACGATCGCCGGAACGCCCGGCGAGCTCGTCACGCTGCTCGCGCTCCACGGCCCGGCCGAGGGCGTCACCACGGAAGGGCTGGCGTACGCGCTGCGCGGGGAGCGGCTCGAGCCGGGCTCGGGCCGCGGGGTGTCGAACGTCCTCACGGCGGCGAGCGCGACGATCGCCGTCGAGCGTGGAGTCCTCCTCGTCGTGCGACCGGCCACCGATGGAGCGCCTGCATGACCGGAGGCCGCGACGGAGCCCGGTCCCGCGCGCGGGGGCCCGCGGGCCGCCGGCGCGTGCGCCTGTGGGCGCTGGCCCTCGCAGGGGTCGTCGCGCTCGCGGTCGCTGCCGGATGCGGAGAGGGCGACGAGGCGACCCCGAGCGAGGTCGTGCTCGTGACACACGACTCGTTCGCGATCTCGGCAGCGGTGAAGGACGCGTTCGAGCGGGAGAGCGGGCTGACGCTCCGGGTCCTGCAGGGCGGCGACGCCAACGAGACCGTCAACCGCGCCCTCCTCACGGCTGGCGACCCGCAGGGCGACGTGCTCTTCGGCGTCGACGACAACCTCCTGTCGCGCGCGCTCGCCGGCGAGCTCTTCGACGAGTACGCGTCGCCCGAGGTCGGGGCCGTGGCCGAGGGGTTCGAGCCTTCCGACGAGCGCGTGACGCCGATCGATCACGGCGAGGTGTGCCTGAACGTCGACCGCGGCTGGTTCACCGCCCGTGACGTCCCGCCTCCGACGTCGCTGGACGACCTCGTCGACCCTCGCTACCGCGGACTGCTCGTCGTCGAGAATGCCGCGACCTCGAGCCCGGGGCTGGCGTTCCTCTTCTCGACGATCGACCGCTACGGCGATCCGGGGTGGGAGGACTACTGGAGGGAGCTGCGCGCGAACGACGTGCTCGTGGTCGACGGCTGGGAGGAGGCGTACACGCAGCAGTTCTCCGGTGCCGCCGGCAGCCCCGGCAAGCGCCCGATCGTCGTCTCGTACGCGACGAGCCCGGCCGCCGAGGTGATCTTCGCCGGCCAGCCCCTCGACGAGTCGCCGACCGCCGCCGTCGAGGACGGCTGCTTCCGACAGGTCGAGTACGCCGGCGTGCTCCGCGGCGCACGCAATCCCGAGGGTGCGAGGACGCTGATCGACTTCATGCTCTCGGAGCGGTTCCAGGCGGACGTGCCCGGGTCGATGTTCGTCTACCCGGTGCGCGCCGACGTCCCCCTCCCCGCGGAGTTCGAGCGGCACGCGATCGTTCCCGCGGCTCCCGCCTCGTTCCCGCCCGACGTGATCGCGGCCAACCGTGACGGTTGGATCGACCGGTGGACGGAGATCGTGTTGCGCTGAGCCGACGCGTCGAGCGCCTCGCTCTCGCGCTCGTCCCGCTCGGCTTCCTCGCGGTGTTCTTCGCGTGGCCGCTCGCGGCGATCCTCGAGCGCAGCCTCGTCAGCGACGGCCGGCTCGACCTCCCGTTCGACGTGCTCGTCCGCCGCTCGACGCTCGAGGTGGCCTGGTTCACGCTCTGGCAGGCGACGGCGTCGACGGCGCTCGCCGTGGTCGCGGGGCTCCCTCTCGCCTGGGCGCTGGCACGGTTCGACTTCCGCGGGCGGCGACTCGTGGCCGCACTCGTGCTCGTCCCGTTCGTCCTCCCCACCGTCGTCGTCGCGACGGCGTTCGTGGCGCTGCTGCCCGACGCCGTCGAGCGCTCGGTGTGGGCGATCCTCCTCGCCCACGTCTTCTTCAACGTCGCCGTCGTCGTCCGGCTCGTCGGGTCGTTCTGGGAGCGCCTGGACGAGCGCACGTGGGATGCGGCCGCGACCCTCGGGGCGGGGCCGGCGAGGCGCTTCCGCTCGCTCACCCTGCCCGCGCTCGCACCGGCGCTCGCGGCGGCCGCATCGATCGTCTTCCTCTTCTGCTTCACGTCGTTCGGGGTCGTCCTCATCCTCGGCGGCCCTCGCTACGCGACGTTGGAGACCGAGATCTACAACCAGGCTGCACGGGCGTTCGACCTTCGCACCGCCGCGGCGCTCGCGCTGCTCCAGCTCGTCGCCGTCGCCGTCGTCGTCGCCGTCGCGGGCCGGCTCGAGCGCCGCGTCGGCGGACCGCAGCGGATCCGCGGGGCGCACGCGCGCCGTCCGTCCGGGCGTGAGCGAGCATGGGTGGCGCTCGCCGTCGGCGGCTCGCTCGCGCTGCTCGCCCTCCCGCCGGCGATGCTCGTCGAGCGATCGCTCTCGGTTCCCGGCGGGCACGGGCTCGACCACTACCGGAGGCTCGCCGAGGAGACGCCCGCGCTGCTCGTCGCCCCGTGGCACGCGATCGCGAACTCCCTGCTCTTCGCGGCGCTGGCGGCGGCGATCGCCCTCGCCGTCGGCATCCCGTCGGCCGTGCTCGCCGTGCGTGCCGCCGGCGGGCCGCTCGACACGCTCGTCATGCTCCCGCTCGGCGCGTCCGCGGCGATGCTCGGGTTCGGGTTCCTGCTCGCGTTCGCCGACCCTCCGCTCGCGCTCCGCGGCTCGGCGTGGCTCGTTCCGATCGCACAGGCCCTCGTCGCGACGCCGTTCGTCGTGCGGACGCTCTCGCCCGCGCTGCGGTCGGTCGACCCCCGGCTCCGCGAGGCGGCCGCCGTCCTCGGTGCCACGCCGGCCCGCGTGCGACGCGAGATCGACGTCCCGCTCGCCGCCCGCGCCCTCGCCGTCGCGGCCGGCCTCGCCTTCGCGATCGCGCTCGGCGAGTTCGGCGCGACCGTCTTCATCGCGCGGGCGGAGTGGCCGACGCTGCCGGTGGCGATCTTCCGCTTCCTCGGCCGGCCCGGTGCCGAGAACGTCGGTCAGGCGATGGCGCTGTGCGTCGTCCTGATGGGGCTGACGGCGATCGGCGCGCTCGCCGCCGACCGGCTCGTCGGACGTGGGCGGTGGCGCTCGTGATCCGCGTCGAGGCGGTCGGCGTGCAGCTCGGCGGGCAACAGGTGCTCGAGGACGTCTCGATCGAGGCCGCCGACGCGGAGACACTGGCGCTGCTCGGGCCGAGCGGCTCGGGGAAGTCGACCCTGCTCCGTGTCGTCGCCGGGCTCCAGCGACCCGAGGTGGGGCGCGTCGTCCTCGACGGCGTCGACGTCACCCGCCGGCCCGCCCACCGACGCGGTGTCGGCCTCGTGTTCCAGGACGCCGTGCTGTTCCCCCATCGCACGGTCGGGGAGAACGTCGGCTTCGGCCTCCGGGTCGCCGGCCGCGCCCGCGAGGACGAGCGTCGGCGGGTGTCGGAGATGCTCGAGCTCGTGGGGCTGGCCGGATCCGAGCACCGCGAGATCGGAACGCTCTCGGGCGGCGAGGCGCAGCGGGTCGCGCTCGCGCGCGCACTCGCCCCGGCGCCGCGCGTGCTCCTGCTCGACGAGCCCCTCGCCGCGCTCGACGGCCCCCTGCGCGACCGTCTCCGCGACGACCTGCGCGACCTCTTCGGCACGCTCGGCGTGACCGTCGTGCACGTCACGCACGACGTCGGCGAGGCGTTCGCGCTCGGTCAGCGCGTCGCCGTGCTCCGCGGCGGCCGGATCGCCCAGATCGCGACGCCCGAGACGCTGTGGCGGGCGCCCGCCGACGAGTGGGTGGCACGCTTCCTCGGGATGCGCAACGTCGTCGACGTGAACGGCGACCGCAGCGTGGTTCGCGCCGAGGCCGTGCGCCTCGTCTCCGGCGACGACGCGGCGGTCGTCGAGGTCGAGCGTCGAGGCCCGCTGATGGTCGTCACCGTCGTCCGGGACGACGGCAGCCGTCTCGAGGCGGCGACGACTGCGCTCACTGCCCCTCGACCCGGCGACCGCGTCGGCATCGAGATCGACCCCGCCGGCATCGTCCCGGTGGCGAGGGACGCGTCGGCCCCGTGAAGCGCCGCAGGGTCGTCGTCCGCGGCCTCGTCCAGGGGGTGTGGTTCCGCGACTCCACGCTCCGTCTCGCCCAGCGGCACCGTGTCGCCGGCTGGGTCCGGAACCGTGCGGACGGCACGGTCGAGGCCGTGTTCGAGGGCGACCCCGGCGCCGTCGAGCGCCTCGTCGACTTCTGCCGCGTCGGGCCTCCGGACGCGCGCGTGGACGCGGTCGAGACGACGGAGGAGGAGCCCGAGGGGCTTCGCGGGTTCGACGTGCGCTGAGCGCGCGGACGACCTGGCCGACGGCCCGCGGCCGCCGGTCACTCCCACTCGATCGTGGCGGGTGGCTTCGAGGAGAGGTCGAGCGCGACGCGGTTCACGCCCCGCACCTCGTTGATGATCCGCGAGGAGATCGTCTCGAGCAGCTCGTACGGAAGACGCGCCCAGTCCGCCGTCATCGCGTCCTCCGACGTCACGGCGCGGATCACCACCGGATAGGCGTAGGTGCGCTCGTCCCCCTGCACGCCGACGGAGCGGATCGCCGGGAGGACGGCGAAGCACTGCCAGAGCTCGCGGTAGAGACCCGCTCGGCGCACCTCCTCGAGGAGGACGGCGTCGGCCGTGCGGAGGATCTCGAGCCGCTCCTCGGTGACGTCGCCGATGATCCGGATCGCGAGGCCGGGGCCCGGGAACGGGTGGCGCCACACCATCCGCTCCGGCAGCCCGAGCTCCTCGCCGACGCGCCGCACCTCGTCCTTGAAGAGCAGCCGGAGCGGCTCCACGAGCTCCATGCGCATGTCGGCCGGCAACCCGCCGACGTTGTGGTGCGACTTGATCGTCGCCGCCACGCCGACGTCCCCGCCGGACTCGATCACATCGGAGTACAGGGTGCCCTGGACGAGGAACCGCACGTCACCGAGCGTCCGCGCCTCGTCCTCGAAGACACGGATGAACTCCTCCCCGATGATCTTCCGCTTCTGCTCCGGGTCCGTGACGCCGGCGAGCCGATCGAGGAACCGCACACGGGCGTCCACGTGGACGAGCGGCACGTGGAAGTGGCCTGCGAACGTCTCGACCACCTCCTCGGCCTCGTTCGCCCGCAGGAGCCCGTGGTCGACGAAGACGCACGTCAGCTGGTCGCCGACGGCCTTGTGGACGAGAAGGGCCGCCACCGCCGAGTCGACCCCGCCGGAGAGCCCGCAGATCACCCGCTCCGAGCCCACCTGAGAGCGGATGCGCTCTACCTGCTCCTCGATCACGGCCGCCGGCGTCCAGGCCGGAGGCGCGCCGACGACGTCGTAGAGGAAGTTCTTCAGGATCTCCTGCCCGTGCGGCGTGTGCACGACCTCCGGATGGAACTGCACTCCGTACCGCCCCCGCGCCTCGTCCTCGAAGGCGGCGATCGGCGTGGAGGGCGAGGACGCGGTGACGCGCGCGCCCGCGGGCG
The DNA here is from genome assembly GCF_057140465.1 of Gaiella sp. Classification (NCBI taxonomy): domain Bacteria; kingdom Bacillati; phylum Actinomycetota; class Thermoleophilia; order Gaiellales; family Gaiellaceae; genus Gaiella; species Gaiella sp. The sequence goes on along the minus strand of NZ_DBNHWK010000025.1, from coordinate 15,497 downwards.
GCGCGGTCACCGAGTCGCCGTGGCTCATCCACACCGTCTGCTCCGCGGGGAGATTCCGGAAGAGGCGGGAGTCGGAGACCTCGAGCTCGGTCTTGCCGTACTCCGACGCGCCGGTCGCGGCCACCGTGCCACCGAGGTCCCGGGCCATGAGCTGCATCCCGTAGCAGATCCCGAGCGTCGGGACGTCGAGACGGAGGACCTCCGGATCGAGGCTGGGCGCACCCGGCGCGTACACCGAGGCCGGCCCGCCGGAGAGGATCAGGGCGAGCGGCTTGCGGGCGGCGATCTGGGCCGCGGAGAGGCGGTGCGAGACGAGCTCGGAGTACACGCGCGCCTCGCGGACCCGGCGGGCGATGAGCTGGCTGTACTGGCCCCCGAAATCGAGGACGAGCACCGGGCGCTCCTCCATCCCGGCGTCCGGGTCGGGGAAGGGCACGATCTCCGCGGGCCCGGAGGTCATCCGCGGCGGTAGTTCGGCGCGTCCTTCGTGATCGTCACGTCGTGGGGGTGGCTCTCCCGGAGCCCGGCGCCCGTGATGCGGACGAAGCGGCTGCGCCGCTGCATCTCGGCGATCGTCGGCGCCCCGACGTACCCCATCGCCTGTCGCAGGCCTCCGACGACCTGCAGCACGATCGGCGCCAGCGGGCCCTTGTACGGCACACGCCCCTCGATGCCCTCCGGCACGAGCTTGTCGACGTCCTCGACGTCGCCCTGGAAGTAGCGGTCCTTGGAGAACGAGCGTGCCTTCATCGCGCCGAGCGACCCCATCCCCCGGTACTCCTTGAAGCGCTCGCCCTGCACGAGGATCACGTCCCCCGGAGCCTCGTCCGTCCCCGCGAGCATCGAACCGAGCATGACCGTGTCGGCGCCGGCCCCGATCGCCTTCGCGACGTCGCCCGAGGAGGTCACGCCGCCGTCGGCGATCACCGGGACGCCGTGCTCGCCGGCGACGAGCGCACACGCGTGGACGGCCGTGACCTGCGGGACGCCGACGCCGGCCACGACGCGGGTCGTGCAGATCGAGCCCGGGCCCTGGCCGACCTTGATCGCATCGGCTCCCGCGTCGATCAGCGCCTCGGCCGCCTCCGCGGTCGAGATGTTGCCCGCGACGACGTCGACGTCGTGCTCGTCCTTGATGCGCCGGACGACCTCCAGCACCCCGATCGAGTGACCGTGCGCGGTGTCGACGACGAGCGCGTCGACGTCCGCGTCGACGAGCGCCGACGCCCGCTCGAGGGCGTCGGGCCCGACGCCGACCGCGGCTGCGACGCGGAGCCGCCCCTGGTCGTCCTTCGTCGCCAGCGGGTACTTGACCCGCTTCTGGATGTCCTTGACGGTGATCAGGCCCGTGAGGCGCCCGTCCGCGTCGACGATCGGCAGCTTCTCGATCTTGTGTCGGCCGAGGATCGCCTGCGCCTCCTCGAGCGTCGTGCCCATCGGTGCCGTGACGAGATCGCGGCTCGTCATCACCGACCCGACGGTCGCCTTCGGGTCGGCCCCGAAGCGGAGGTCGCGGTTCGTGAGGATCCCGACGAGCACGCCCCCGGCATCCGTGACGGGCACCCCCGACACGCGGTAGCGGGCCATCAGCGCGAGAGCCTCCTCGACGAGGGCGTCGGGCGGCAGCGTCACCGGCTCGACGATCATGCCCGCCTCCGAGCGCTTCACCTTGTCGACCTCCGCGACCTGGTCGGCGATCGAGAGGTTCCGGTGCAGCACGCCGATCCCGCCCTCGCGGGCGAGGGCGATCGCGAGCCGCGCCTCGGTGACGGTGTCCATCGCCGCCGAGACGACCGGGATCCGCAGGGGGATCGAGGAGGTCAGCCGGGTGACGACGGAGACGTCGTTCGGGAGCACCGCCGACTCGGCGGGGACGAGCAGCACGTCGTCGAAGGTGAGGCCCTCGTACGCGAACTTCTCGCCCAGCCCCGCTGCGCGCCGCAACTGCTCGAGCTCGACGTCGACACTCACGTCCAGCGCCCCCGACGAGGCGACCCAGGCACCACGCGGCCCGGGCCACGAGAACGCACTGTGCTCGTCGCGACCAAGTGCAGACGATCGTACACCAGGCATCGGGCCGCGGCCCGCGGGGAGGCTCAGCCCACGTGCTCGAGCTCGAGGAGCTCGACCGTCGCCGCCAGCCGTCGCGCCTCCGCCGGATCGAACCGCCCCGCCCCGACCTCGAGCACGGACGCCGTGCCCGCGCCGACGGCGAGGCGCAGCGCGTCCTCGTGGTCGGCCCCCTCGCCCCGCGCTGCGAGCCACTGCGCGAGCAGCGTGTCCCCGGCGCCGACGACGGAGATCGGCTCCAGGTGCGGAGCGGATGCCCGGAACCGTTTCGTCCGCCGATCCTCGCGCAGGAGCGCGTAGCAGCCGGTGTCGAGCGTGATCAGGACGTTGCGGGCTCCGAGCTCGGCGATCCCGTCGAGCGCCATCATGAAGTCGTCGTCGTCGAACAGCTCCTGTCCGACCAGCTGCTCGGCCTCGCGCTGGTTCGGCGTGACGAGCCACGGCTCGGCCTCGAGCCCGCGACGCAGCGGGTCGCCTTCCGTGTCGAGCACCACGTCGACGCCGCGCCGGGCGACGTCCTTGATCGCGTCGGCGTAGAAGCCCTCGTCGACCCCGCGCGGCAGTGACCCGGCGAACACGACCACGTCGGCGCCGCGCGCGAGGTAGCGGAGCTTGTCCATGAGCATCCCGAGCTCGGCCTCGGTCACCCGCGGCCCCCATTCGTACACCTCGGTGTGCGCGCCGCTCGTCGGGTCGATCACGAGCGTCGACGTCCGCGAGTCGCCCCCGATGCGGACGAAGTCGTTGAGGATCGCCTCGCCGGTGAGCTCCTCGACGACGCGCATCCCCGTGCGCCCGCCGGCGAGGCCGGTCGCGACGACCGGCACGTCGAGTCGCTTCAGGGCGCGCGCGATGTTGATCCCCTTCCCGCCGGCGAGCACGACCACGTCACTGGAGCGGTGGCGGTGGCCGACCTGGAAGATCGGCACGGTGAGCGTGCGGTCGATCGCGGCGTTGAGCGTGACGGTGATGATCACGTGGACCTCCTCCCCGATTCGACCATCACGTGACGAGACCTCCGAGATGGTGGAGGGCGCGGCGGAGGACGAAGCCCGCCTTGCCGAGCAGGCCGGGCTCCGCGATCGACCGATCGGCCACGAGCGGCGCCTTCGCGACGAGCCGCCGCCCGTCGAAGACCCGCACCTCGCCGAGCACGGCGCCCGCCGTCACGGGCAAGGAGATCACGGATGGAGCGACGACCCGCTCCACCAGCGGGCGGTCGACCGACGCCGGGCGCACGACGGCGCGCGCCGCGACGAGCCCGACGTCGGGGAGGCCCCATCCCGCCGCCGCGGTGGCGTACACGCGCGCGGGGTCGACGACGCGCGACGGACGGTAGCGGGCCAGGCTCCAGCGGACGAGCCGCTCGAGGTCGTCGTTGCGCGCTGCGCGGCTCGGCGCGCCGAGCACCGACGCGTAGACGGTCGCTCCGCCTGCACGCGCAACCGCCACCTCCGTCCAGCCGGCGTCGTCCGTGTGGCCCGTCTTGCCCGCGACGAGCGCCGGCAGGCGCGCGAGCAGGTCGTTGGTCGTCTCGAGCCGGCGCCCGTCGGAGAGCACCGCCGTCCGCCGCCCCGCCCACGTGCGCGCGAACGGGGTGCGAAGGGCTGCCCGCAGCAGCGTCACGGTGTCACGGGCCGAGGACGACTGCCCGGGCTCGTCGAGGCCGTGGGGGTTCGCGAACCGTGTCGCGCCCATCCCGAGCGCTCGCGCACGGCGGTTCATGAGCGCCACGAAGCGCTCCTCCGTGCCGGCCACGTGGAGCGCGAGCGCGGTCGCGGCGTCGTTGGCGCTCGCGACGAGCGCCGCGATCGCGAGGTCGCGCACGGTGAGCCGCTCACCCGGTCGCAGGCCGACGCTCGACTCGCCGATGCGCGTCGCGGCCGCGGGCACGACGACGAGGTCGTCGAGCCGTACGCGCTCGAGGGTCACGAGCACGGTCATCAGCTTCGTGATGCTCGCAATCCGGCGGCGCTCGTCGGCGGCGCGGGCGGCGAGCGTCGTGCCGTCGACGGCGCTCTCGACGACGTACGCCTCGGCCGAGAGATTGGGGGGCGCGGTCGCGCCGGCGGCCCCGGCGAGTGCCGCTGCGAGAGCGGCGGCGATGAGGAGACCCCGGCGACGCACGACGACGGGAATCGTACTGAGCGGCGCTCAGCGCACGCGAAGCCGCTGCCCCGGCTCCAGCTGCACCGGGTCGATCCCCGGGTTGAGCCGCCGCAGCTCGGCGACCGTGGTCCCCTGCCGCTCGGCGATCGACACGAGCGTGTCGCCCTCGCCCACGACGACCGTCTCCGGGGCGACCGCGGCGGGGGGAGCGGTGGACGCGGGCTCGTCCTCGGGCGCGCTGAGCCCGGCGCGCACGAGGACGACGGCCACCGTGACCGCGAGCAGGAACACGAGCGGCGCGGCGATCCGCGCCGCCCGGCGACGCGTCTCCTCGCTCACCAGCCCGAGGCGGCCCGCGTCGCGGCGGCGAGGCGCGCCGCCTCGGCGCCCGCGGCGGCCCGCCAGTCGTCGTCCCGATCACGATAGGCGTAGATCACGGAGCGCGAGACGGTGACGAGGGCGCTCGCCGGACCGGAGGTGAAGGCCCGCGCGACGTCCGCCGGGGAGGCGCCCTGCGCGCCCACCCCGGGGAGCAGGATCACCGCCTGCGGCATCGCGCGCCTGGCGTCGCCCACGACGCGCGGGTACGTGGCGCCGACGACCGCCCCGACGCTCGAGAGGCCACACTCGCCGACGAGGTCCTCCCCCCACTCGGCGACGAGGTCGGCGACGTGCCGCCAGAGCGGCCGCCCGTCGGACAGCGTCACCTCCTGGACGTCGGCGGCACCGGCATTGGACGTGTGGACGAGCAGGAAGAGACCGGCGCCGTGGCGACGGCACGCGGCGAGGAACGGCTCCACCGAGTCCCTCCCGAGGAGGGGGCTGGCGGTGAGCGCGTCGGCCAGGGGCGGTCGCGCGCCCCGCGGCTCCAGGAACGCGCTCGCATAGGCGCGCGCGGTGGAGCCGATGTCGCCGCGCTTCGCGTCGACGATCACGAGCAGCCCGGACTCTCGGGCGTACGTGCACACCGCGTCGAGGGCGGCCCAGCCGTCCGCGCCGAGTGCCTCGAAGTACGCGGCCTGGGGCTTGACCGCGACCACGTACGGGCCGACGGCGTCGACGATGCCGCGACAGAACCGCTCGACGGCGGCCGCGGCCGCCGCGCCACCTGCCGCTGCCTCCCCGCGGAGCTCGACGGGGAGCAGGTCGACCCGCGGGTCGAGACCGACGACGAGCTGGCTCCGTGCGCGCTCGACCGCGGCCGCCAGGCGATCCGGGAAGGCGACGACGGTGGGGGCGGTCGTCGGCTCGCGTGTCACGCCGCACACGGTAGCCCGTGCGCGGCTCCGACGATCGCGGCGACGTCGAGCGGCACGACGCGCAGCTCCGGGGGTGGGCGGCGAAGGAAGGAGTCGAGCACGCGAAGCTCCGTCGCGTCCTCGGGAGTGCGGGAGGGCTGGCCGCGGAGCGCCTCGGCGACACCGAGGGCGACCTCGTGCGCGGCGCCCCCGCCGATCGGGACGGAACGGCTCGTGGCGATCCGCCCCCGTGCGACGAAGAAGGCGCGAGCGAACCCGTGGTCGAGCGACGGGGCGACGACCGCGACGGCGAGCGCCCGCAGTCGCTCGAGCTCGGCCAGCTCGTCCACGACCTCCTCGAGCGCGGCGAGGCGGTCGCGCAGGCGGGCGGCGTCCTCGAACCGTTGCTCGGCGGCGGCGCGACGCATCCGCTCACCGAGGGCGGGAACCGCTGCCGCCGGGTCGTCAGCCGTGTGCCCGTCCAGTGCCCGTGCGGCTCGCTGCGCGGACCGTCTCGACCGCAGCGGGCCGTGCGCGGTCGGCTCCTGCGTGACCGTCCACCGGGCGCCGCGACGCCGGAGGTACGGCTGCCGGTCGGGGCGCACGCCGCGGGCGTTCGCCGGAGGACGCAGCTCCCGGAGTCGGTGGAGCTCGACGAGCGCCGCCTCCAGCTCCGACCCCGTGCGCTCCCAGGCGACGTGATCGAGGGCGGCGAGCGCGGCCTCCACGGCCGGCCGCTGCCGCGCGCCGGAGAAGTACGAGCGCAGGCGTGGCCGGAGGTCGCGGGCGCGTCCCACGTAGAGCGGCTGCCCGTGCCTGTCGACGAAGGTGTAGACGCCGGGGCCACGGGGAGCGTCGGCGACGAGCGCGCGCTTGGTGTGGAGGCGCCGGGCGCGGGGCGCGGCCAGCTCGACCAGGTCCGCGACCGTCCGTGCGCCACGCTCCTGCGCGAGGCCGATCAGCCGCAGCAGGATCTCCGCCGTCGCGGTCGCATCGGGGAGCGCACGATGGCAGGGCTCGGTCGGAACACCGAAGAAGTGCGCGAGGGCGGCGAGCCCGACGCGCCGGACACGCCCCTCGAGCAGCCGCCGCGCGAGCCAGACGGTGTCGACGACCGGGGACGCGATGCGCCGACCGGTCAGCCGCTCGACCTCGCGATCGAGGAAGGCCATGTCGAACCGTGCATTGTGGGCGACGAGGACGCCGTCTCCCGCGAACTCGAGGAAGCGGCGAACGGCCAGCTCCGCCCGGGGCGCGCCGCGCAGCGCCGACGGCTGGATCCCCGTGAGGGCCGTGATCGCCGCCGGCAGCGGCGTCCGTGGGTCGACGAGCGTCTCGAACCGGTCGACCGGCTCGAGGGCGCGGACGCGCTGCGCGCCGATCTCGCAGATCCGGGACGAGCCCGGCCGAAGGCCCGTGGTCTCGAGGTCGAACACGACGTACTCGGCCGCCTCGAGCGGCGTGTCGAGCCGAGGGCCGGCGAGACCGACGAGCCCGCCGCCGTGCCAGGAGAGGCGGGCGTCGCCCGCGACGACGTCGTCGAGGAGCGACCGTGCGATCGCGCTCGGGGCGCTCGTCAGCGCGAACAGCGACCGTGCCGCCTCGTCCACGCCGATGGGGCCACCGCGGGCCTGCGCGAGCTCGACGAGCGTGTCGGCGGCGTCGAAGGACAGCTGCACCCGCCCGAGGGTAATCGAACACGTGTTCGATCACAAGGCGCCGGCGGGCGCGCCGCACGCAGGGACGCCGAGGGCCGCCCCCGCGGGGGCGGCCCTCGCGCGCTGGATCGAGATCGCTAGTTGACGGCCTTCTTCAGCTGCGAGCCGGCCGAGAACTTCGGCACGGTCGCGGCCGCGATGTGCACCGGCGCACCGGTCCGCGGGTTCACGCCCATGCGGGCCGCGCGATTCGTCGTGTGGAACTTGCCGAACCCGGTGAACGTCACCGAGTCGCCGTTCTGGAGCGCGCCCGTGACGACGTCGAGGAAGGCGTCGACGGCTGCGCCGGCGTCCTTCTTCGAGAGGTTCGCCTTGCCGGCCACGGCATCCACGAAGTCCTGCTTGGTCACGACATGTCCTCCTGGTCGGGGGTCTCGTCTCGGCCGCCGGCACCGTACCAAGCCGGCGGATATGGCTCAACCATGCCGATCACCGGCGTCCTCCCGCAGCGCGAGGAGCTCACTCGCACGGTAGAGGGGGTGCAGGCGGACACCGAGCCGCGCGAGCGCGTCGGCACCACCCTCCTCACGGTCGACGACGCACAGCGCGTGCCGGACGACGAGGCCGCCCTCGCGAACGGCGGCCACCGCTTCGGCGAGGGCACCACCCGACGTGACGACGTCCTCGACGAGGCACACGACCTCGCCCTGTCGGAACGGGCCCTCGATCCGCTGTCCGGTGCCGTATTCCTTGGTTTCACCGCGGACGATGATGAAGGGCAGCCCGGACGCCATCGATGCCGAGGCGGCCAACGCGACGGCACCGAGAGCCGGCCCGGCGAGACGGACGGCGTCCGGCTCGACGCTCTGCGTGAGCTCTCCGAGTCGTTCGCCGAGGGCGCGAAGGAGCGCCGGCTGGGTCTCGAAGCGGTACTTGTCGAGGTAGTAACGGGAGCGCCGCCCCGAGCGAAGCACGAAGTCGCCCTCGAGCAACGCCGCCTCGACGAGGTCGCGCCCGAGCGCATCGGGGCCGGTCACGTCGGGGCCGCTCACCGCTCGAGCGCCGTGCGCGCGAGGTCGAGCAGGAGTGCCCGCTCCGGCGACTCCGACCCGAGGCGCATCGTCGATCCGTCCGCGTAACCGACGACGACCGTCGCCGCGCGCCTCGAACGCCGGCGGACGAGGCGAGCACCGAGCCACACGGCCCCGCCGAGCGCGAGCAGCCTACGCATCGGCCTCCTCGGTGGAGGAGCGGCGCCGCCCGGGCCGCTCCGCCGACGCGGCCCCGGAGCGCCGGAGCGCCGCCCGCAAGTCGTAGAGCACGAGGCCGGACGTCGCGGCGGGGACGGTCGTGCCGACGATCATCCCGCCGCCGTCACGGACGACCAGGACGCCTCCGTCCGCGAGCGCGATCTCGACCCGCTCGATCTCCGCGTCGTCCGACCGCACGGAATCCGCGACGCCGAGCAGCTCGCGGCCGATCCGGCCGAGCTCGGAGGCGCGCTCGTCGGTCGTGGTGCGGCCGACGATCTCGTCGTCGGCCACGATCACGGCCTCGACGATCTGCGTGGAGAGGAGGGAGAGCTCGTCGAGTGCAGGCTGCGCGTCCATCTCTCCCGGCGACCGTACCAAACCGCTCCCGTCGTACTCTCTCTGCGTGATCCGCTTCTCGGTCTTCGTCGTCCGGCGGTTCCTCGCCGACCGTGGGACGCAGCTCGCCGCGATGATCGCGTACTACGCGCTGATCTCCTTCGTGCCCCTCACGTTCCTCGGGCTCGCCGCATTCGGGCTGTTCCAGGCCCCGGACGAGGAGAGCGCGCTCGTCGAGCGCCTCCAGGAGATCCTGCCCGGCGCCCCGATCGAGGACATCGTCGCGTCGCTCGAGGCGGTGCAGGGCGCGTCGGGCACGTTCGGGGTGATCGGGGGGGCCCTTCTCCTCTGGAGCGCCCTCGCCCTCTTCGGCGCACTCCAGACCGCGTTCAACAACGTGTACCGCCGCCCCCATCGCTCGTTCCTCCACGGGCGGGGGATCGGCGTCGCGATGCTCTTCCTGGCGATCACCGCGGGCGTCGTGCTCTTCCTCACCGTCTCCGTCGTCGCCGGTGTCGTCGGCCAGCTCCTCCCGGAGGGGTCGGGGTCGCTGCTCGGCTTCGGGTTGTCGCTCGTGTCCGGGGTCGGCGGGACGTTCGTCGTGCTCGCGCTCGCCTACTACACGCTCACGAACGCGACGCTCACCGTGCGCGAGGTCGTGCCCGGGGCCGCGCTCGGCGCCGTCGCGATCCAGGTCTCGTTCCAGGTCGTGCCCCTATTCCTCCACTTCACGAGCGACTCGCTCGCCGTGCAGATGCTCGGCTCGACGGCGCTCCTCCTCCTCTGGTTCTACGTGCTCGCGGTGATCGTGGTCTTCTGCCACGAGCTGAACTGGTGCATCAGCCGGAGGACGACGGCGGAGGAGGACGCGTAGCCGTCGAGGGCCCCGACGTCGCAGCCGCGAGCGCGGCGGCGGCGCGGGCGCGGTGGGAGTGCTCTCGCTTCCAGGCGTTGCCGAGCTCGGCGACCGTGCGCCGTTGCCCGACGGGCACGAACACGGGGTCGTAGCCGAAGCCCTCGTCGCCGCGCGGCGGGCCCGTCGTGATCGTCCCGTCGAGGGTGCCGCGGGCCACGACCTCGCGGCCCGCGGGATCGATCGCGACGACGACGCACACGTAGCGTGCGCGACGGTCGTCGTGCCCGTCGAGCTCCTCCTGGATGCGCGCGACGCCGTCCTCGGCCCAGCGCGCCGACTCGATGCCCGGGCGGCCTCCGATCGCTGCGGCCTCGATGCCCGAGTCCTCGCCGATCACCCACGCGTCGTCCGGCGCGTGCCCCCGCCCGAAGCGCGCCTTGCCCCGGGCGTTCTCCTCGTAGGACCCCCCGTCCTCCGGGGGGTAGTCGGCCCGGCCGAGGAGCTCGATCCGCCATCCGCGAAGCGCCGCACGGAGCTCGGCGAGCTTGTGCGGGTTCGCCGACGCGAGGACGGCGCGGGTCGCCGTCTCGTCCTCGTCAGGCACCGAGCGGCGGCTCGTCGGCGGCCCGGCGCTGCGCGACACCGAGCTCCCCGATACCGGTGGCGGCGAGCTCGAGCATTTGGTCGAGGAGCTCGCGCGGGAACGCGTCGCGCTCCGCGGAGGCCTGGACCTCGACGAGCAGGCCGTCTCCGGTCATCACGACGTTCATGTCCGTGTCGGCCCGCGAGTCCTCGGAGTAGTCGAGGTCGAGCAGCGGCTCGCCGTCGACGATGCCGACCGAGACGGCGGCGACGGAGCCGCGCAGCGCCTTCGCGAGCCCCATGCGGTCGAGCGCGCGGTAGGCGGCGATGTACGCGCCGGTGATCGCCGCGCAGCGCGTCCCACCGTCGGCCTGGAGCACGTCGCAGTCGAGCCACAGGGTGCGGACGCCGAGCGCCTGGAAGTCGCAGACCGCCCGGAGCGAGCGCCCCACGAGCCGCTGGATCTCGACGGTGCGCCCGTCGGGACGGCCACGGGTCGCCGCGCGCGGCGTGCGCTCGCCGGTCGACGCCGGCAGCATCCCGTACTCCGCGGTCATCCAGCCGCGGCCCTGCCCGCGGAGCCACCGCGGCACGTCCTCCTCGAGGGTCGCGGTGCACAGGACGACGGTCCGCCCCTGCGCGTAGAGCACCGAGCCGTGCGGCTGCTCGAGGAAGTCGGCCTGGATGTCGAGCGGACGGAGCTCGTCGGGCCTGCGCCCGTCGGCGCGCGTCATGCCGCGGCCCCGGCCAGCTCGGCCACCGCCACGCGCTCGACCCCGGCGATCGGCAGCTGCAGGAAGCGGCTGCCGGACGCGCGGAAGGCGTCCGGGTCGCCGGTCGTGAGGAAGCGGTAGCGGCCCTCGCGCGCGGGGTCGTTCTCGATCCCCTTGCGCGCGAGGGCGTCGGCGACCTCGCGCGCGGTCTCGTCCGCGGAGAAGACGAGCGTGACGTCGCGCCCGAAGACGCGCTGGAAGATCGGTCGGATCAGCGGATAGTGCGTGCACCCGAGGATCACGGTGTCCACTCCCGCCGCCTTCAGCGGCGCGGCCGCCTCGCGCACCGCCTCCACGGTCTCGGCCGAGAACGGGTCGTCGGCCTCGATCAGGGGGACGAGGCGGGGGCAGGGGACGGCGTGCACCTCGACCCCCGCGTCGACCGACCAGACGAGCGCCTCGTAGCGGCCGCTCGCCACCGTGGCCTCGGTCGCGAGCAGGCCCACCCGGCGGTTGCGCGTCGCACGGGCCGCCGCATGGGCTTCTGGCTGGAGCACCCCGACGACCGGGACGTCGAGCGCCCGCTGCAGGTCCGGGAGCGCCGCCGCCGTGGCCGAGTTGCACGCGACGACGACGAGCTTCACGTCGTGCGCGGCGAGGTACGAGCCGACCTCGAGCGCGAAGCGTCGGATCTCACCGAGCGGGCGCGGGCCGTAGGGCAGGCGTTCGTTGTCGCCGAGGTAGACGAAGTCCTCGTGGGGCATCGTCACGAGGCACTCGTGGAGCACCGTGAGGCCACCGACCCCGGAGTCGAAGACGCCGATCGCGCGTCCGTCCACCCGGCCGATTCTATGGGGCAGGCCCGATCGCGGTGCGGGGCTCCGCTACCGTTCGCGCTCGTGATCCGAGTGTTGACCGTCGCCGCTGCGACCGTCGTGGTGGCGCTCCTGCTCACGGGCCCGGCCTCGGCCTTCTCGCGCTCGGAGCCGACGATCGTCTCCACCGACGGGACGACGCTCGCCGCGACGCTCTTCGTCCCCGACGGCACGCCACCCGCGACCGGCTGGCCGGCGGTCGTGTTCATGCACGGGCTCGGCGGCGACCGCGCGAGCATGAACGCGCTCGCGCTCACGATGGGGATGATCGGCGAGCAGTACGTCGTGCTCACGTTCGACGCCCGCGGCCACGGGGCGTCGGGCGGGCTGATCGGGATCCTCGGCCCGAACGAGGTCGCGGACGTCCGCTCCGTGTTCCGGTGGCTCCGTGACCGCCCCGACGTCGCCGACGACCGGATCGGCGCGTTCGGGATGTCCTACGGCGGGGGCGCCGCCTGGAACTCGCTCGCCGCCGGCGTCCCGTGGGCGGCGATCGAGCCGGTCGAGACCTGGACGGACCTCCGCGCTGCGCTGACGCCGCAGAACCTCGCGAAGTCAGGGGTGATCGGCGGCTTCCTCGCGGGGCTGCCGCCGGCCAAGGTCGACCCCTCGGTGCTCGCGGTGCGCGACGCATCGTTCGCCGGCCGCATCGACCAGGCGGCCCCGTGGGCCGCCGCGCGCTCCTCGGTCGACCGGCTGCGTGGGGTGAGGACGCCGGTCTTCATGATGCAGGGGCGGCGGGACTTCGCCTTCGGGCTCGACCAGGTGCGCCGGCCGTGGGCCGCACTGGCGGGGCCGAAGCGCCTATGGATCGGGAACCACGGTCACGCGCCGTCGACGTTCCCCGGGCCCGACTCGGCCGGCATGCTCCTCGAGGGCCGCCGCTGGTTCGACCGCTTCCTGCGCGGCGTGCCGAACGGGATCGACACCGAGAAGCCGGTCGTCGTCGCCATGGAGGGGTCGACGCGCGTGACGCGGTACGCCACGCTGCCGCGCACGCGCTCCGTCCGGGTGTCGCTCCCGGGCTCCCGCACGATCGCCCAGGGCGGCAAGGTCGTCCGGCGCTCGACGCGGACGACGTCCGCGCTCGAGGTGTTCGGGGCGCCGACGGTGAAGGTCCCCGTCCGCGCGGTGGGGGGCTGGTCACGGGTGGTGGCGGTGCTCAGCGCCCGGACGTCGTCGGGCAAGGAGATCGTCGTCGCGGGTGGCGGTGCGCCCACCCGGCCCGGCCGGCGGGCCGTGACGATCCGTCTCATCGACCAGGCGACGCTGATCCCCAAGGGCTCGACGCTCACGCTCACGCTCGGCTCGTCGTCACTGGCGCAGGACCCGGCGAACCTCCTCTACCTCGACCTGCCGATGCCGGCGACGGCGCGGGCGACGTTCGGCGCGGCGACGCTGTCGCTGCCCGTGCTGGCGCGACCGATCAGCCGATGACCGACCTCCACGAACACCCTCGACGCCACCTCCGCCCGGGGGCGGTCGTCGCCTCCGTCGCCATCTTCCTCGTCGCCGTGACCGCCGGCGTGGCCGCGGGCGCCCGCTCGGCCGACCCGGGCATCACGGGCACCGAGATCCTGCTCGGCGGCACCGTCCCGCTCTCCGGGGAGGCGGCGGCGTTCGGGTCGGTCGGCCCCGGCGCCAAGGCGTACTTCGACTACGTGAACTCGAGGGGCGGCGTCAACGGCCGCAAGATCCGGTACGTCTTCTACGACGACGCCTACAACCCGGCGCAGACGGTGCAGCTCACGCGGCGCCTCGTCGAGCAGGATCGCGTGTTCGCGATCTTCAACTCGGTCGGCACGGCGAACAACCTCGCGATCCGCGAGTACCTCAACGCGCAGAAGGTGCCGCAACTGCTCGTCGGGGACGGCTCCGAGGCGCTCGGCGGGGCGCCGCTCCGCTACCCCTGGACGATGGGGTTCCTGCAGAGCTACCGGGGGGAGGGCGCGGTCTACGGGCGCGACCTCGTCGCCCGGCGGCCGAAGGCCCGGCTCGCCGTGCTCTTCGAGAACACCGAGCTCGGCAAGGAGATGACGCAGGGGCTCTCGCGCGCCGTCGCCGGCAAGGGCCCGCGGATCGTCGCGACCGAGTCGTACGAGTACACGAGCGCCGACGTCTCCGGTCAGGTGGCACGCCTGAAGGCCTCGGGCGCGGACACGCTGCTCCTGTTCGCGACGCCGAAGTTCATGATCCAGGCGCTCGTCGCGGCGACGAAGCTCGCGTGGAAGCCCCAGACCTACATCGCGTCGCTCTCTATCGAGCCGACGATCATGGACATCGCGCGTGCGAACGCCCCCGCGCTCACGAACGGCGCCCGCTCCGTGGCGTTCGTGAAGAACCCACGCGACCCGATCTGGGCGAAGGACCCGGCGGTGAAGCTGTACCGCACGGTCATGAAGCGCTTCAACCCGAGCGGGAAGCCGAGCGACGTCTACAACTGGTACGGCATGACCGTCGCCTGGACGATGGTCGACATCCTGAAGCGCGCCGGGAAGTCGCCGACACGCGCGAGCGTGCTCAAGGCGGCCCGCTCGATCGACACGCGCGCCAACCTCTTCCTCCTCCCCGGGATCCGCCTCAAGACCGGGCCGCGGGACTCGTTCCCGCTCGCCACCGTCTACCTCTACCGGTACGTCAACCGCACCGGGCAGTGGGTGCGCGCCAGCGGGCTGCTCCCCGCCCGCTAGCTCCTCACAGGCGGAGAAACGTGGGAGAATCGACAACCGCGACGGTTTCCGCGCGTCCTACGACACGAGAGTTCAAAACCAGGAGGGCTCGAGCATGAGGAAACGAATCAGCATCGCGGCGGCGGCGCTCGCCGTCGTGGTCGCCGTCCCGGCGGTCGTGATCGCCGCGACGACGGCGTACACGACGCCGACGCTCCGCGTCACCCAGGCCGGGGCCCTGACGAAGATCTCGGCGTCGTCGGCACCGGCCGACGACTCCACGGCGCGCGCGTCGATCTACGCGCCGGCCGGCTCGACGATCACGCTCGACCAGGCGCCGGGGACGGTGGTCGGCCAGATCACGGCGAAGGTGAGCGCCCTCGCACTCGGCGGCGCGCTCCTCCCGCTCACCGGGCCGATCGTGGTCGCGCCGCCCGGTGCGGTCACGACCGAACAGCAACTCGCATGCACCGGCGGCGAGACTCCGGCGGCGATCTGGATCGCCCAGATGGAGGCGGCCGGGCAGCAGATCCCGCTGCCGGTCTTCATGGTGCGGACGTCGGCCGCCGAGACGGCGCTCGGCGCGGCCAAGCTCATCGTGTGCCTCCCGCCGCCGGACGTGCCGGTCGAGCAGGGCGGCGCGACCTTCGGGGCGAAGTTCCTCGGCGCCGATCTCGCGATCAGGGGCGTGTTCGGCGCGGTCCAGACCGGCGCGTGGATCGGCATCTGGACGCCGTACCTCCCGGGCGGGCAGGTCAACGCCGCGGGCACCGTCGCCACGCCGGCGGCGGTCGCGCCCGGCGCCGTCACGGCGAAGGCGAAGCGCAAGGGCAAGGGCGCCGTGGTCAGCGGCCGTGTCACCCAGGCCGGCCAGGGCCGCGGTGCGGCGACCGTCCAGATCTGGGGGCGGGCCGGCAACAAGGGCGCCCTCAAGCGCTTCAAGAACGTGA
The DNA here is from genome assembly GCF_057140465.1 of Gaiella sp. Taxonomy (NCBI): domain Bacteria; kingdom Bacillati; phylum Actinomycetota; class Thermoleophilia; order Gaiellales; family Gaiellaceae; genus Gaiella; species Gaiella sp. Next base: position 188 of record NZ_DBNHWK010000025.1, on the reverse strand, counting down.
AGACGAAGGCGAACGGCACGTTCGCGACCAACGTCGCCAGGGGCGACGTGTTCCGCGTCCGTGCGATCGCCGCCCCGGCGCCCGCGCCGCCGCTGTGCCAGGCGCTCTCCGCCGGGCTTCCGGTGCCGTGCATCAACCCGACGGTCAACGGGTTCACGGTGCAGTCGAAGCTGTTCCGGAAGAAGTAG
>NZ_DBNHWK010000024.1:0-21528 GCF_057140465.1 Gaiella sp. | reverse complement strand
CGCTCCCAGAGGGCGGACGCACCACCGGTCGCGATCAGCGTCGCCCGAGCCGGTATCGCCCGTCCGTCCGTGACCACGCCCACGCAGCGATCGCCGGCCTGCCAGAGGCCGAGCATCCGCTCGCCCTCGACGACCGCGATCCGCGGGTGCTCGAGGACGCGCTCCGCCAGGACGCGCGCCACGCGGTCGCCCGTCGCCGCACCCCCGGCGTGGACGACGCGCCGGCGGCCGTGCCCGCCCTCGAGACCGAGCCCCTCGTCGAAGTCGACGCCGAGCTCGACGATGTCCTGGATCCGTGCGGGCGCCTCCTCGGTCAGCGCCCTTACGGCACCCGGTCGGCAGAGGCCCCGCCCCGCGGCGAACGTGTCCTCGGCGTGGAGCTCCGGGGAGTCGTCCTCGCCGACGGCGGCGGCGATCCCACCCTGCGCGAGCAGGCTCGTGGAGGCGAGCAGCGGGCCCTTCGTGACGACGAGGACGTCGCCCTCCGCGGCCGCGCACAGCGCCGAGAACAGACCCGCGACCCCGCTCCCGACCACGACGAGGGCGAGCTCTTGCTCACCGCCTGTATTCCGAGATGTGGTCATGGTAGTTTTCGCCTTAGAGTCGATAACCTCGGTGCCGAAGTCTACCACCCCACCTGTCCCTCCCACGCACGTCGTGCTCGCCGTCGTGCTCCAGGTGCGCGAGGGCGCGCTCGCCGTGCTGCTCTGGGAACGGGCGCGCGAGCCGTTTCGCCGTGCCTGGGCGCTCCCGGGCGGCGTGCTCGTGCACGGCGAGACGCTCGAGGAGTCGATCCTCCGCCACCTCACCGCGAAGGTCGACGTGCGCGAGGTCGCGTACCTCGAGCAGCTCGCCACGGTCTCGGACCCCGACCGGACGCCGTCCGACCGAGAGGTCGCCACGGCCTACCTCGGGCTCGTCCCGCTCGGCATCGATCCCAGCGTGCCGGCGGACACGGCGTGGCACGACCTCGACGCCCTTCCGGCGACGGCGTTCGACCACCGCGAGCTGATCCTCGCCGGGCGCGACCGGCTGCGGGCGAAGCTCTCCTACTCGAACATCGGCTTCGCCCTGGCGCCGACGACGTTCACCCTGGCCGAGTTGCGCGAGATCTACGTCGCGGCCCTCGGGCACGAGGTGTCGGCGACGAACCTGAAGCGGGTGCTCCTCCGGCGCGGCGTCCTCGAGTCCACGGGCCGCCAGCGCGCGCCGGGCCCCGGAGGAGGCCGCCCCGCGGAGGTGTTCCGGTTCCGCCGGCGCAGGCTCGAGATCACGGACCCGTTCGCCGCGCTCCGGCCACCCGGCTAGCGCAACGGGTGCGCGGCCCCGGACAGAGGCGCGGAGACCCGACGCGGCCTCACGACGACACCGTCAGCCATGGGCGAGCGCGGCGGTGAAGGCGGGGTCGACGGCGATCGCCTCGAGCTGCGCGAACCGCTCCGCGACGTAGCCCGCGACGTCGAAGGCGACGTCCGCGACGGCACCCTGGACGACACCCCAGAGCGCGTCGCGGTAGACGACCATGAACCGCATCAGCTCGAGCGCCCGCTCGTCCTGCGGGCGGACGAAGCGCGCATACGCCTCGAGGAGCAGGCGGCGCGCGTCGGCGTCGAGCTCCGCGTCGACGGCGACGGAGGCGAGGTCGAAGAAGACGTCGCCCATGCCCGCCACCTCCCAGTCGACGATGCGGATCCGCGTGCCGTCGTCGATCAGGTTGGCGCATACGAGGTCGTTGTGACAGAGCCGCTCGGGGGTGGGCCCGCGGGCCCGCGCGATGCGCCGCGCGAGCTGGCGCGCCCGCACGTACTCGGGCGGGAGCTCCGCTCCGTGGGCGAAGGCGGTCGACCGTAGATCCTCCACGACCTCGAATGCGTGGTAGCGGCGTGGTAGCGGCGGCCCTCGGTGGACGACACGCAGGGCCGCGGTGACGCGGCGCAGCGCTTCCTCGGAGCGCAGGTCATCGGGCGTCAGCGGGTGACCCGGCAGCCAGCGTGTCACGAGCGGCCCGCTCGGCTCGACGAACGCCTCCACCAGCGGGCCGACGCCGACCGCGGCGGCCGCGAGACAGGCCTCGCGCTCGACGCCGCGGTCGATCCCGAGCGCTTCCGTCTCGGGCCCGACGAGCCGCAAGACGAACGTCTCCTCACCGTCGAGCGTGACCTTGACGTTGTGCCTCGTCAGGCCGCTCCCGAGCACTTCCCAGCTCGCGCGCCGCCCGGGCCAGACCTGCTCGACGGCTGCACGCACGTCCATCGCGCGATCTTCGCACGCCGGTACCACGGAGGAGCCAGCCACCGCGCTCCTCCCTTGTCCCGTTTTTGTATAGTTATCTCCGTGAAGATCGCGATCGCCGGCGCCTCGGGCCTGATCGGCTCCGCGCTCGTCCCGGAGCTCACGGGGCGGGGGCACGACGTGCTCCGGCTCGTCCGTCGTTCCCCGTCGGCGCCGGACGAGTGCAACTGGGACCCGGCGGCGGGAACGCTCGATCGCGGCGCCCTCGACGGCGTCGACGCGATCGTCAACCTCGCCGGGGCGACGATCGGCCAGCGCTGGTCGCAGAGCGCACGGGAGCGCATCCTGTCCTCGCGCGTGCAGACGACCCGGCTCCTGGCCGAGACCGCCGCTGCGTCGTCACCGCATCCGGCGCTGATCGTCGCCTCGGGGATCGGCTTCTACGGTGATCGCGGGGACGACGAGCTGACGGAGGAGAGCCCCAAGGGGACGGGCTTCCTCGCCGACGTGTGCGAGGCGTGGGAGACGGCGGCGGAGCCGGCGCGGGCGGCAGGCGCGCGGACCGTCCACCTGCGCCAGGGCATCGTCCTCTCGGCCGACGGCGGCGCGCTCGCCAAGCTCCTCACGCCGTTCAAGTTCGGCGCAGGCGGCCGCGTCGGCAGCGGCGACCAGTACTGGGCGTGGGTCTCGCTCGAGGACGTCGTCGCGGCGTACGCGTGGGCGCTCGAGGGCGACGCGTCGGGCCCCGTCAACGTCGTGGCGCCGCAGCAGGTGACGAACGCCGAGTTCACGAAGACGCTCGGCAGGGTGCTCGGTCGACCAACGGTGATCCCGCTCCCCGCGTTCGCCGTGCGCACGATGTTCGGCACGATGGGCGAGGAGATGCTGCTCGGCGGGCAGCGCGCCGTCCCGGCGAGACTCCAGGACGCACGCTTCGCGTTCGCCCACCCGGACCTCGAGTCCGGCCTCCGTGCCGCACTCGACTGACCCGGAGGCGCCGCGGCGCGGATACTCTCGGTGGATGGCAACGTCCCCTGACGCGATCGTCGTCGGCGCCGGCGTCGCCGGCCTGACGTGCGCCCGGGCCCTCGCCCGTGCCGATCTCGACGTCGTCGTGCTCGAGAGCGGAGACGCGCCGGGGGGACGCGTGCGGACCGACCTCGTCGAGGGCTTCCGACTCGACCGCGGGTTCCAGGTGCTCCCGACCTCGTACCCGGAGGCGAAGCGCGAGCTGGACTTCGCATCGCTCTCGCTCCGCCCCTTCGCCCGCGGCGCGATCGTCCGCGTCGGCGGGCGCTTCCGGCGGGTCGCGGATCCACGCGGCCACGTCGTGCGCGGTGTCCGCTCGCTGGCGGGCGGCGTCGTCACGCCGCGCGACCTGCCGGGGCTGTTCCGCCTCGAGCGCGGCGAGCACGAGGAGACGACGACGGCGGAGGCCCTGCGCCGGGCGGCGGTCTCCGCCCGGGCGCGGGACGCCTTCCTCGTCCCCTTCCTGCGCGGGATCACCCTCGACCCGCGGCTCGAGACGTCGAGCGACGTCCTCTCGTTCGTCCTCCAGGCGTTCGCCGGCGCACCGGCGGCGCTCCCGGCCCTGGGGATGGGGGCGATCGCGGAGCAGCTCGCCGGCGACCTCGAGATCCGCCTGCAGGCGCACGTCGCCACGGTCGGGCCGTCCGCGGTCACGCTGGCGTCGGGCGAGACACTGAGCGCACGCGTGGTCGTGGTCGCCACCGCCGGCCTCGTCGACGAGCCTCCCCACGGATGGAACGCGGTCTCGTCCGTCTCGTTCGCCGCCGAGCGCCCACCGCTGACGGGCCCGTGGCTCGTGCTGGACGGCGACCACACCGGACCCGTGAACAACCTCTGCGTTCCGAGCGAGATCGCGCCGACGTACGCACCCGCCGGCCGGGCGCTCGTCTCCGCGAGCGTGCCGGGCGTCGACGACCCGGATCTCGACGCCGTCCGCCACCAGCTGCGGGCCTGGTTCGGCCGGCAGGTGGACGGGTGGTCGCACCTGCACACGCACGCGATCCCGCACGCCCTGCCGACGTTCCGCGTCGGCGCGAGCCTGCTGCGGCCGCCACGACTGGCGCGCGGGCTCTACGCCTGCGGCGACCACCGCGAGCACCCCTCGCTGAACGGTGCGATGGCGTCCGGGCGCCGCGCGGCCGAAGCCGCGCTGGCCGACCTCGCGTGACCACAGTCCTGCTCGCGCACGCCGCGGCGACGCTCGCGATGTGCGGGCTCGCCTGGTTCGTCCAGGTCGTCCACTACCCCCTCTTCGGGTCGGTCGGAGGGGAGGCGTTTCCCGCATACGAGCGGGAGCACGTGCGACGGACGACGGTGGTGGTGGCGCCCTTGATGGTCACCGAGGCCGCGACCGCGGCGCTGCTGATCGTGCTGGAGCCGTCTCCCCTCACCGTTGTCGGCGGGGTTCTCGTCCTGCTCGTGTGGCTCTCGACCGCGCTCGTCCAGGTGCCGCTCCACCGGCGGCTCGAGCGGGGCTTCGACGGCGCGGCCCACGACGCGCTCGTGCGGACGAGCTGGGCCCGCACCGCTCTCTGGACGGCGCGCGGCGGCGTCGCGCTCGCGCTGCTCGCGTGAGGTCTGGCATCCTGTGCCCGTCAACGCCGACGAGAGGAGGACGCCGATGACGACTGCACGATCCTCCACCCCATCCGTCGCGCGTCCCGTCGCGTAGCCCACGCCGACGATCTCGCGCGCCTGGCGCGCGCCGCCGCGCGCCGCTTTCATTCATTCCGAACCGGAAGGGAGTCGGTTGACCGATCTCACGCTGCTCGGCTGGGACGCCGAGCGACAGGAACAGTTCGACGAGCACGCCGCCGCGGGGCTCGTCCCCTACCGCGTCAGCATCCAGCATCGAGGCGCCTACGACGTCGTCGGCGAGGACGGCGAGCGGCGCTGCGAGGTACCGGTACGCATCGTCCGGGCCGCGGCGTCCCCGTCCGACCTGCCCGTGGTCGGCGACTGGGTCGCGGTCGAGCAGACGGAGCCCGGCCGCGGCGTGATCCACGCCGTCCTGCCGCGCCGCTCGAAGTTCTCGCGGCTCGCGGCTCACGACCCTGCCTCGGCGACGACGGAGGAACAGGTCGTCGCGGCCAACGTCGACGTGGTCTTCATCGTCACGTCGCTGAACGAGGACCTCAACCTCCGGCGGCTCGAGCGGTACCTCACGCTCGCGTGGGAGTCCGGCGCGGCGCCGGTGATCCTCCTCACGAAGAGCGACCTCGTCGACGACGCCGCTCCCGCCGTCGCCGAGGTGTGCGAGATCGCCGCCGGCGTGCCGGTGCACACGGTCTCGGTGCGCACCGGCGAAGGCCTCGAGGCCGTGCGCTCCGAGGTCGGCGCGGGACGGACGGCGGCGCTGCTCGGCTCGTCCGGCGTCGGGAAGTCGACACTCGTCAACGTCCTCGTCGGCGAGGAGCTGCTTGCGACGCAGGAGATCCGCGCCGACGGCAAGGGCCGCCACACCACGACGCGCCGCGAGCTCGTTCGGCTTCCCGGAGGCGGGCTCGTGATCGACACGCCGGGCATGCGGGAGCTCCAGCTCTGGGTCGCCGACCACGGGCTCGAGGAGGCGTTCGACGACGTGACGTCGCTCTTCCCGGACTGCCGGTTCCGGGACTGCGCGCACGAGACGGAGCCCGGGTGCGCGGTGCGGACGGCCCTCGACGAGGGGCGCCTGTCGCCCGAGCGCTGGGAGAGCTACCGCAAGCTCGAACGGGAGCTGGAGGTGCTCGAGCGACGCCTCGACAAGCGCGCGCAGGCGGAGCAGCGTCGCAAGTGGCGCACGACGAGCCGCGCGATGCGGGCGCGCCAGCGTGAGGAGGGTGGTCGCTAGCCCGGTCGGTGTCACCCCGCGCTCCCGCCGAGGCCCGGGGCACGGGCGAGGCGCCCGTGCCCCACGTCCTCCCGTCCCGGTCGGCCCTAGCCCGTGGCGACGTTCGCCGCCCCGCGCGTCACCGTCGTGGTGAAGGCCCAGTCGGAGGCGGCGTCGTTCGTGTCCCGCCCGTCGGGCAGCCGCGCGAGCGAGCCGTCGACGGCGTTCGAGTCCGCGACCTCCGCCGGCAGCGCGGACCCCTCGACGAGGTCGTACGTCCGCCCGTCGATCGACGCCGCCCTGATCTCGCCCTCGTACGCGAGGGCGTCGAGCAGCGTGCCGTCGGCGGTGTCGACGAGCGCGACACCGTCCGGGGCGCCGTTCTGTGCCTCGAGCTCGACGACGAGGTATCCGCCCGGTGCGAGCGCGCCCGTCAGGGTCGCGCGGCCGTACTCGCTGCCGTCACCGCCGTTGACGAGCACGACCGCGACGCCGTCGAGGACGACGCTCGCCTCACCGGTGTTCGCGATCTCGACGAACCCACCGGCATCGGCACCCACCTGGTCGTAGTCGATCTCGTTGATGACGAGCCGGCCCGCCCCCTCGCCCGGCGGCGGAGGCGGCGGCGTCGAGCCCGCGGCACACCGCAGGACGACGACGTCGGAGGCCGTCACCTCCACCTCGACCCGACCCGGGTCGCCGGCGAAGGTCGTGCAGGTCGTTCCGCTCAGCGATGCGAGCGACGTCGTGCCGGCGGGCCCCGGCGGCCCGGCGGGCCCGTGTGCCCCGGGCATGCCCGCGGGGCCGGGAGGCCCAGGCGGCCCGGCCGCCCCATCCACACCGGCAAGACCGGCGGGCCCGGGAGGCCCGGGCTCGCCCTGAGGCCCCTGCGGCCCCTGCGGCCCCTGCTCGCCCTGCTGCCCGGCCGGGCCCTCCGGCCCCGGGAGCCCGCGCGGGCCGCGGACGCTCCAGCGGAGCACGGCCTCGTTGCGGCGGCAGGCATCCTCGGTGCGCACGGCGCGCAGGAGCCCCGTCCGCACGTGCCGGCAGGCCGTGACCGTCGGGTCGTCCCGGACGCCGGCGACCGCGAGCGACGCGGCTGCGACGAGCCCCACGAGCAGTACGGCTGCCAGCGTCGACCACTGTCTCTTCAACGCACATCCCTCCTCGACTCGATGACGAGGCAGAGGGTGCGGCGATCAGGCGGTCGGCGAAAGTGTCCCGCCGGGACGATGCTCAGCGTTCATGCGGCTCCGTGGAGCGATCGGCACGGACCCGGCACGCTCAGGGCAGCCGCGGCGACCAGAGCACCGCCAACGCCCCCGCACCGAGCAGCACGGCGCCCGCGATCGCGACGAGCCACGAGGTGATCTCGCGCGTCCCGGGGATCCGGGCGAGGCTCGAGCCGAGCGACTGGTAGGCCGAGGTGAGCGCCTCCGCACTCTGCGCCTCGAAGAACCCACCGCCCGTCGTGTCGGCGATCGCGCGGAGCGTCGCCGGGTCCGGCGGGACGGGGATCGCCTGCTCGAAGCCGCCGAAGCTGCGCGTGAGGACGCCGTCCTCGGTTCCCAGGGAGATCGTGTAGACGGGGATCCCCGCGGCCTTCGCCCGGTCCGCCCCCTCCTCCGGGGTCAGGTAGCCCCGCGTCTGGGAGCCGTCCGAGAGGAAGAGGATCGAAGCGGGCGAGGACGGCGGCGGGCTCTCGGCCTCGGCCAGCGTCCGGAACGCGATCGTCGTCCCCTCGCCTTCCCCGGGCGGCGGGCCGGTGCCGACCGCCCGCTCGGCGAGCTCGACGGCGGCCGCGAGCGCGTCCCCGATCGCCGTGCCGCGCACGGGGTAGCTGCCGAGCGAGTCCACCGCGAGCCGCACGAGGTCGTGGTCGGTCGTCGGCGGCGTGACGACGAACGGCTCGGACGCGAAGACGACGAGCGAGACGCGCACGCGGTCGGGAACCTTGCCGAGGAACGCCCGCACCGCCTCCTGCGCAGCGGCGAGCCGCGACGGGCGCACGTCGTCCGCGAACATCGAGCCGGAGTGGTCGATCACGAGGACGACGGTCGCCTTCTCCTGCGTGACGGTGGTGTCGATCTGCGGCCTCGCGACGGCGATGCCGAGCACGGTCAGGGCGAGGAGGAAGAGCCCGAAGGGCACGAACCTGCGCCACGACCGCCGCGGCGCGACCGACGCGAGCACGTCGACGTTCGTGAACGTGACCGCGTACCGCATGCGCCTGCGCTCCGCGAGCCAGGCGATCCCGATCGCGAGCGGCACCGCGAGGAGCGTGAGCAGGAGGAGGGGGCTGAGGAGCGTCATCGGTCACCCGCGCACACGGCGCCGACCTGGACGATCGCCCGCACACCCTGGAGCGCAGGGCCACCGCGCACCGTGGCCGTGACCGCACGGGCGTTCACGCGGCTCGCGATCCTCACGGCTGCGACGAGGCGCGCCGCCGGTGGGCCCTCGGTGCGGAAGGCGAGCGTGACCCATCCGGAGACGAGCCGCTCACCGGCTGCGCAGGCGCGCCGTGCGCGGACCGGCGTCGACCGGGCGGGTACCCGAACGGCCGTCACCCGCCGCGCGCTCGGTGGGCCGGGTGGGAACGCCGTGTGCGCCACCGGGACACGGCTGCCTCCGCCCGCGGTCGGGACGCAGCCGATGTGCGGTCGGAAGCTCGTCGTCTGCGGCGTGGCACCGACGTAGGTTCCGGTGAAGAGCGCCGCCCGCTCGGTCGTGACGCCCGGGCCGACGGGGCTGCCGAGCAGGCCCGGGAACGTGATGTCGATCCCGCGGTGGCTGAGCTCCGCGTCGAGCCCCGCGACGACGTGCCCCTCGGGGCACGAGAGGTGGAAGTCGGCGCGCGGTCGCGGCACCGCGGCCTTCGACGGGACGACGACCCAGGGGCCGGCGACCGGGACGCAGACGAGGAGCCCCTGGCACTCGTTCGTCGCGGCGGCCGGCGCGACGAACGCGGCGGCCGCGGTGACCGCGGTGGCGAGGAGCACGAGGAGCCGCCTCACGGCATCCTCCGCAGCCAGAGCGCCGAGAGGGCGCCGCCGGCGAGCAGCAGGACGACCGCGCCGCCGGCGAACGCGTTCGTCACCTCACGCTCCACGTCGCGCGAGCCGAGGCGCGATCCAAGATCCTCGTAGACGGCGCGCAGAGCCTCGGGGTCGGCGGCGGTGAAGTGCTCGCCACCGGTCACCTCGGAGATCTCGCGCAGCGTGTCGGGCTCGGGCGGCACGCGGATGACCTGCGTGTACCCGCCCTCGAGGGGAGCCTCGACGGTTCCCTCGGGTGTGCCCACGACGACCGTGGAGACCGGCACCTCGAGCTCCTTGGCGCGCCTCGCCGCCTCGAGCGGCTCGATCTCTCCTCCGTCCGGGGCCCCGTCGGAGATGAGCAGCACCGAGGTCGGTGGCACGGTCCCGTCGTCGCGGCGCTCCTTCTGCCCGAGCTCGGCGGCGAGCACGACCGCATCGCCGAGCGCCGTGCCTTCGCCGTTGCGCAACGTCGCGAGCGCTTCCGCGGCGAGCTGCCGGTCCTCGGTCGGCGGCAACGTCACGACGGCGAGCGACGCGAAGGCGACGATGCCGACCCGGAACTTCTCGGGGATCGTCCCCAGGAACGCCTCGGCCGCGCCGCGCGCGGCCCCGAGCCGTGACGGCACGACGTCGGTCGCGCTCATCGAGCGCGACGTGTCGATGACGAGGACCACCGTCGCCTCCTCACGCCCCTCGCTCACGACCGCGTGTGGGCGGGCGACCCCGACCACCATCAGCGCGAACGCGGCGACGAGGACGGCGAGCGGCAGATGACGGCGAAAGCGTGGCGACCGGTCGACGACCCCGGGGAGCAGGGCCGCGCTCGCGAACCGCTCCGCCGAGCGGGCGCGACGGCGCTCCCGGAGCACGTAGAGCAGCACGAGCCCGGGCACGATCAGGAGCCCGAGCAGCGCGAGCGGAGCCTCGAAGCTCACCGGCTCCGCCTCGACAGGAACGCGGCGAGGTGGCGGAGCCAGTCGCCCGACGTCGACAGGACGACGTGGCGGACGCCGACGGCGGCGAGCGCCCGGGCGACGGCGGCGCGCTCCTCCGCTGCGGCCTCGGCGAAGCGCCGGCGCAGCGACGCGTCCCGCGTGTCGACGCGGATCTGCCGCCTCGTCTCCGGGTCGACCAGCCAGAGCTCGCCCACGTCCGGGAGCTCCTGCTCGCGGGGGTCGCGGACCTCGACGGCGATCACGTCGTGACGGCCCGCGAGCGCGGTCAGCGGCCGGCGCCAGTCCTGCGGGCCGCGGAAGTCCGACACGATGATCACGAGCGCGCGCTGCTGCGCCACGGCGGCCGTGCGCGTCACGGCCTCACCGAGCGACGTCGCCCCGACGGGCGCGCGGTCGGTCTCGCGCCCGACCGCCCCGAGGAGCCCGAGCAGGCCGGCGCGCCCCTGCCTCGGCGGCAGCGTTCGGGGGCCGGTGTCGCCGAACGTGACCACTCCGAGACGGTTTCCCCTCCGCGTGGCGACGTGGCCGACGGCGATCGCGGCGCCCTCGGCGACGTCGGCCTTGCGCCGGTCGGCCGTGCCGAACGCCATCGAGGCGGACGTGTCGAGCACGAGCCACGTGACGAGGACGCGGTCCGCGAGATGGACGCGGACGTGCGGCTGGCCCGTCCGCGCGGTGACGTTCCAGTCGATCCTCCGGACGTCGTCACCGGGCGCGTAGGGGCGAACCTGTGCCAGCTCGGTTCCGTCGCCGAGGACGGTCGATCGGTAGTCGCCGGCGAGCAGCCCGTCCACGCGTCGCGCGATCGTGATGTCGAGCGCACGCAGCACCCCGCCCGGCATCGGCCCGGGATCGGAGGGGCCGGCCGCGCGCTGCGGCCGCCGGAGCCGGAGGACCGTCACGCCGCGTCCACCCTCGCGAGGTCGAGTCGCGGCACGGGCACCGCTGCGACGACGTGGTCGAGGATGGCGTCGGGAGTCACCTCCTCGGCGAGCGCCTGGTAGGTGAGCACGAGCCGGTGGCGGAAGGCGTCCTTGACGAGCGCCTGGACGTCCTCGGCGAGGACGTAGTCGCGGCCGCGCAGCAGCGCGAGCGCGCGGGCGGCCTGGATGAGGCTGATCGGGCCGCGGGGGCTGGCACCGAAGGCGATGTAGTCACGGAGGCCCTCGAGCCCGTGATCGGCGGGGAACCTCGTGGCGGTGGCGAGCGCGACCGCGTAGCTGACGAGGGCGGGATCGACGTAGATCGTCGTCGCCGTCCGCTGGAGCGCGAGCAGCTGGTCGAGCGCGAGCGCCTGCCGGAGAACGGGCGCGTCGACGAGCTGGCGCTGGACGATCGTCAGCTCCTCGTCGTGCGCCGGGTAGCCGATCAGCACCTTCAGCATGAAGCGGTCGACCTGGGCCTCGGGCAGCGGGTAGGTGCCCTCGGACTCGATGGGGTTCTGGGTCGCCATCACGAGGAACGGGTCGGGCACCGTGTGCGTCGTGTGGCCGATCGTCACCTGGTGCTCCTGCATCACCTCGAGCAGCGCCGACTGCACCTTCGCGGGCGCGCGGTTGATCTCGTCGGCGAGCAGGAAGTTGCAGAACACCGGCCCGAGCTCCGTGTCGAAGCCGCCCTCGTCCGGGCGGTAGATGCGCGTCCCGACGAGGTCGGACGGCACGAGGTCGGGCGTGAACTGGATGCGTGCGAACGACCCGCCGAGGACGCCGGCGGTCGTCTTCACGGTGAGCGTCTTGGCGAGCCCCGGGACGCCCTCGAGCAACAGGTGCCCGTGGGCGAGCAGGCAGACGAGGACGCGCTCGAGCATGGCGTCCTGCCCGGCGATCACCCGCCGGATCTCGAACAGCGCCTCCTCGAGCTGGTGGCTCGCCTCCCCGGGGTTGGGGATCGGGGGGTCCTGCGGCGTCTCGGTCACGGTGCGCTCCTCGTCGGGGACGGCGGCGATCCTCTAGGGAACCACACGAAGCTGAGACCGGCGTGAGAGAGGACGGCGACGCAACGAACCCGTAACCATCCGCCGACCGCCCGGGAACACGCCCGACGGGCCCTGCCGTGCCGGCCCGCATCGAGGCCGCCGGTCATCGGTCGCACTGCCGCGCGCCGATCTCGTCCCCGCCGGTTCCGGACGACGCCGAGCCGCCTCGGGGGCCGCGTCGGCGTCAGGCGCCGAGGGCCGCGCGGACGAGCGGCGCGACGTCGTCGGGCTGCGGATAGCGCCCGAGCATGCTCTTCGTGAACACGAGCTCGTCGTCGACGTGCACGTCGAAGATCCCGTTCGCGCCCGGCACGACCTCCAGCGTGCCGATCGCGTCCTCGAACTCCTCGAGCAGCCGGGCCGCCAGACCGGCGGCGTTCGGTCGCGCCCCTCAGGGGACGCAGTACTCGATGCGCAGGTGGTGACGCTCCGCCATCGCCCCGATTCAAGCATCTCCCGCGACGGCCGGCACTGGCGACGACGCATGCGGCGGTCGTAGGCTTGCGTCGTGCCGATCTGCACGCGGTGCGGCCAGGAGAGCCCCGACGGGTTCCGCTTCTGCGGGGCGTGCGGCGCGCCGCTCGATCAGGGCGCGTCGCGGCGCGAGGCGCGGAAGACGGTGACGGTGCTGTTCTGCGACATCGCCGGGTCGACGGCCCTCGGCGAGCGGCTCGACCCCGAGTCGCTGCGGCGCGTGATGGCCCGCTACTTCGACGAGATGTCGGCGGTGCTCGAGCGCCACGGGGCGACCGTGGAGAAGTTCATCGGGGACGCCGTGATGGCCGTGTTCGGCATCCCCGCCGTCCACGAGGACGACGCGCTCCGCGCCTGCCGCGCGGCGTGCGAGATGCGCGAGCGCCTGCACGACCTCAACGCCGAGCTGGAACGCGACCACGCCGTGCGCATCGAGCAGCGCACCGGCATCAACACCGGCGCCGTCGTCACCGGTGAAACGCTCGAGGGACAGCGCCTCGCCACCGGGGACGCGGTGAACGTCGCCGCCCGCCTGGAGCAGGCCGCCCCGGCCGGCGAGATCCTGATCGGCGAGGCGACGAGGGTGCTCTGCCGCGACGCGCTCGAGGTCGTCGCCGTCGATCCGGTGGAGGCGAAGGGCAAGTCGAGCGCCCTCGAGGCGTGGCGGCTCGTCCGGGTGATCGAGGGGGCGCCGGGGATCGCACGGCATCTCGAGTCCCCGCTCGTCGGTCGCGTGCGCGAGCTCGACCTCCTCCGCCACGGCTTCGAGCGCGCGGTCGACGACCGCTCGTGCCACCTGTACACGGTGCTCGGCGCCGCCGGGGTCGGCAAGTCACGGCTCGTGCTCGAGCTCGAGCGCGAGCTCGACGTGCGCGCGCTCGTCCTGCACGGGAAGTGCCTGCCCTACGGCGACGGGATCACCTACTGGCCGCTGTGGGAGGTCTTCCGCCAGGCGGGGGCGGAGCACGAGCTCGACGAGGCGCTCCACGCGACCTCGTCGGGCGAGATCGCCTGGGCCGTGCGGAGCGCGATCGAGCGGTGGGCGGCCGTGCAGCCCGTCGTGCTCGTGCTCGACGACGTGCACTGGGCGGAGCAGACGTTCCTCGACCTCGTCGAGCACATCGCCGACCTGAGCCGGGAGTCCCCGCTGCTCGTCGTCTGCATGGCGCGGCCCGAGCTGCTCGAGGTGCACCCCGGGTGGGCCGGCGGGAAGCCGAACGCGACGACGGTCATGCTGCAGCCGCTCTCACGGGGGGAGTCGGAGGCGCTCATCCTCAACCTCGTCCCGGGGGCGGCGCTCGACGAGCGCACCGAGGCACGGATCATCGACGTCGCCGAGGGAAACCCCCTCTTCGTCGAGGAGCTCGTCGCGATGGCGAAGGAGGACGTGCTCGTCGACGGGGCGGTCGAGGTGCCGGCGACGATCCAGGCGCTCCTCGCGGCACGGCTCGACCGGCTCGCTCCGCTCGAGCGCGCCGTCGTCGATCGCGGGTCGATCGAGGGACGCGTCTTCCACCGCGGCGCCGTCGTCGAGCTCTCACCACCCGCCGATCGCGACATCTCCGACGCACTCGTCGCGCTCGTCCGGAAGGAGCTGATCCGGCCGGAGAGCCCGGACCTGCCGGGCGAGGAGGCGTTCCGCTTTCGCCATCTGCTCGTCCGTGACGTCGCCTACGACGCGGTTCCCAAGAGCGTGCGCGCCGACCTGCACGAGCGGCTGGCCGACTGGCTCGAGCAGGCGGTGGGGAACGGCCGCGCCGAGCGGCACGAGGCGATCCTCGGCTACCACCTCGAGCAGGCGTGCCGCTACGTCTCGGAGGTCGGCCCCGCGAACGGGCGGGCCCGTGACCTCGCGCGGCGCGCGGCGGAGCGGCTCGAGAGCGCCGGGCAGCACGCCCTCGCCCACGGCGACGCGAGCGCAGCGACGAAGCTCCTCCGCCGGGCGGAGGCGCTCCTGGCCGCCGACGGAGACCGCAGGCGACAGCTGCTGCCGACCCTCGGCCGCGCCTCTGCGATGGCGGGGCACCTCGCCCAGGCGGTGGCGACGTTCGACGAGGTGATCGCGCTCGCACGGGAGGCGGGCGACGTCGTCGCCGAGGACGACGCGGTCGTGGAGCGGCTCGACGTGCTGCTGCTCAATGACCCGGAGGGACGTGTCGAGGAGGCGCGGAGCGAGGTGGCGGAGCGCCTGCCGCGCGTGGAGGAGCGCGGCGACGACCGGGCGCTGGCGCGCTGCTACGCCATTCTCCTGCAGTGCGCTCACATCGAGCTCGATCCGGACGAGATGACCCACATCGCAGGGAACGTGATCGTCCACGCCACCCATGCCGGGGCGTCACAGCTCGCCGACGACGCGTCCGGCTGGCTCCTGTTCGCGCTGTTCGAGGGATCGCAGCCGGTCTCCGAGGCGCTCGCGCTGCTGGACTCGCTCCCCGAGCCGGCGACGCCGTTCGGTAGGGCCTGGCGGCTCGTCCAGACCGGCCTCATCTACACGGCGAGCGGGCGGATCGACGAGGCGCGCGCCGTCGTGGAGCAGGGGCGACGGATGCTGCTCGAGCTCGGGCAGATGGTCTTCTGGGGCGCGACGTCGATGTCGGCGGCCTGGGTCGAGCTCGCGGGCCGGGATCCCGACGCGGCGGAGCGGATCCTCCTCCCCGGCCTCGACGCGCTCGAGCGCGCGGGCGAGCGTTCCTACTACTCGACGGGGATGGCGACGCTCGCGGACGTGCTCCTCCTGCAGGGGCGGCTCGAGGAGGCCGAGGAGGCGACGGTGGCGGCGGAGCGCGCAGCCGCGTCGAACGACCTCGCTACCCAGTACATGTGGCGCGGGATCCGCGCCCGCGTGCTCGCCCGCCGCGGCGAGCACGAGGAGGCGGAGCGGCTCGCACGCGAGGCCGTGCGGATCGTCGAGGCGAGCCCGGTCGGCCTCCCCGGGTGCCCGTTCCTCGGCGACGTCCACACCTTCCTCGCCGAGGTCCTGCGGGCGACCGGGCAGGAGGAGGCGGCGCGTGAGGCGGCCGAGCAGGCGCTCGTGACCTACGAGCTCAAGGGGTACGTGCCGAAGGTCGCCGAGATGCGCGCGTTCCTCGGCGAGGTGACGCCGGAGGAGCCGTGAGCCGGCCGCTGGACGCCGATCCTGCGCGGGAGGGGCCACGCGACTGGCACGACTGGCACGCGGCGTACGACCGGGAGTCGACGCTGCACCGACGGCTCGAGGTCGTCCGCAGGCGGATCGGGGAGGCGCTCGACGCGAGCCCCCCGGGGGAGATCCGCGTGATCAGCATGTGCGCCGGCCAGGGCCGCGACCTCCTGCCCGTGGCCGCTGCGCATCGTCGGCGTGACGACGTGGTCGCCCGGCTCGTCGAGCTCGATGCCCGCAACGCCGAGATCGCGGCCGGAACGGCCCGGGCGTCGGGTCTCACCCGGATCGACGTCGTGCGCGACGACGCGGGCCGAACCGCGAGCTACGACGGCGCGGTGCCCGCCGACCTCGTGCTCGCGTGCGGTGTCTTCGGCAACGTGACGGACGCCGACATCGCCTGGACGGTCGACCGGCTGCCCTCGCTCTGCGCCCCGCACGCAACGGTGGTCTGGACGCGGGGGCGGACCGCGCCGGACCTCACGCCCGCGATCCGAGGCTGGTTCGCCGAGCGCGGGTTCGTCGAGCGCAGCTTCGACGGCGAGCCGGGCTCCTTCGGCGTCGGCGTCCACGTCCTCGCCGTCGAGCCCGAGCCCTTCGACCCCGACGTCACCCTCTTCACGTTCATCGACTTCGAGGAGCTGGTGGCGATGCGCAGACGAGGAGACCCGCACTGGTGAGGCTGCACTTCCTCGGCGCCAACCGGGTCGTCACCGGCTCGTGCACGCTCCTCGAGAGTGGACGCGCGCGGGTGCTCGTCGACCGCGGGCTCGTCCAGGAGCGTGCGCATCTCGACCGCAACTGGAAGCGGCTTCCGCTGGATGCCGCCACGATCGACACCGTGCTCCTCACGCACGCCCACCTCGACCACTGCGGGCTCCTCCCGCGGCTCGTCCGCGACGGCTTCGAGGGCGAGATCGTGGCGACCGCGCCGACGATCGACCTCGCCGAGCTCGTGCTCGAGGACGCAGCGCGGCTCCAGCGCGAGGACGTCGAGACGAAGCGGCGCCGCCACCGACGGGAGGGGCGCACGAGCCCGCATCCGTACGAGCCGCTCTACACGGTCGACGACGTGCGGCGCACCGTCGAGCGGATGCGTCCCGCGACCTACGGCGAGGTGGTCGACCTCGGCAACGGCCTCGAGGCGTCCTTCGTCGAGGCGGGGCACATCCTCGGCTCGGCGACGATCGTCGTCACCGAGCGCGCGAGCGGCCGTCGCCTCGTCTTCTCCGGCGACGTCGGCCAGTGGGACATGCCGATCGTGGGCGACCCGACACTCGTCGAGGAGGCGGACGGCATCGTCCTCGAGTCGACGTACGGCGACCGCGAGCACGACCGCTCCACCGACGTCCCGCACCAGCTCGCGGCCGTCGTCGCCGAGGCGATCGAGCACGGCGGGAACGTCGTCGTGCCGACGTTCGCGATCGAGCGCGCGCAGGAGCTGCTCTTCCACCTGATGGTGGCGGGCGAGTCGGGGTTGATGCCGCCGGTGCTCGTGTTCCTCGACAGCCCGATGGCGATCGACGCGCTCACGATCTTCCGCCGCCACCCGGGCTTCTGGGACGCGCGGACACGCGCGGCGGTCGAGAGCGGCGAGCTGGAGCGCGCGTCGCGCTGGCTGCGGCTGACGCGATCGGTGGAGGAGTCGAAGGCGATCAACCGGATCCGCGGCACGTGCGTGATCATGGCGGGCTCGGGGATGGCGACGGGCGGGCGCGTGAAGCACCACCTCGTCCAGAACCTCCCCCGGCCCGAGTCGACGATCCTCTTCGTCGGCTTCCAGGCGGAGGGGACGCTCGGGAGGGTGATCCTCGACGGGGCCGAGGAGGTGCGGATCTTCGGCCGCATGTACCCGGTCCGCGCCCGGGTGCGTCAGATCCAGGGGCTCTCGGCCCACGCCGACCGCGGCGACCTGCTCCGCTGGCTCGGCGCGCTGCGGGAGCCGCCGACCCGGCTCTGGCTCAACCACGGCGAGCCCGACGCCTCGCACGCGCTCGCCCGGGCCGTCGAGGAGCGCTTCGGGTGGAGCGCCGAGCTCCCGGCGTACGGCGATCGGGCGGAGCTCGACCGGTAGGCACGGGACGGGACGCGGGCGGGCACCGGCGCGGAGTTCGTGCGCCGGCCGGGTGGTAGATTGGCCCCGTGAGCGGCTCGTGCCGGCGGAGCGACGAGGGAAGACGCCGATGAGTGCGAACGCCGAGGCCTTCGACGCGTGGATCCGGTCGACGTTCGTCGAGCTCAACACCGCGCTCGAGGAGCTGTACTTCGCCCAGGACGATCGCGCGGCCGTCGAGGGCGTCGGTGACGACCTGAAGGCGCAGATCCTCGAGGAAGGCCGTGCGTTCGTGCGCGCACTCCAGCTCGAGGGCAACACCGACGAGGGGTTCGACCGTGCGTTCGACCTCCTCGGCGACCTCGGCCTCTACATGGCCGCGCTGCGCCGACACGAGCTCACCAACCCCGCGCGGGAGCAGAAGTCCCCGCACGAGGAGGCGTCGGCGCTCGGCTTGCACATCGGTGCCTCGCTCGGCGTCGTGCCCCGGTTCGCGACCGCTCACCTCGCGACGCACAACGGGGCCCGGGACGGCCGGCAGAAGAGCTTCACGTCGCTCGTCGACGAGTTCCTCTTCCTCGACTACAACACGCGGGGGATCTTCGCCTACAAGCGCGCGGCGGACGCGCTGATGCGCATCTCACCTCTCGGGATCTCGCATCCCGTCGCCGAGACGCTGTTCGACGACGCCCGGCGGGCGCTCGAGGACGTCGCCGCGTTCAACGACGTCCTCTTCGCCGAGATCGACATCGACCGCTTCTTCTACAGCGTCCGCCCCTACTACAAGCCGTACCGGGTCGGCCGCCACGAGTACCGCGGCGCCAACGCCGGGGACTTCTCGGGGATCAACGAGATCGACCTGCTGCTCGGCCTCTGCCGCGGGAACGACCCGTACTACTCGCAGCTCCTGGTCGACAAGATGCTGTTCATGATGCCCGCGGACCAGGCGAGCCTCCGCGACTGCCTCCGCCGACAGAGCTTCCTCGACCAGTTCCTCGACTGTCTCGAGACGAGCGGCTCGGCGCCGTGGTTCCGACGCAACGCGACGGCGTTGCTCCGCGTCTGCGAGGCCCACGGCCGCGCGGCGGCGCAGCACCACGACCAGCTCGTCTCCCGCTTCATCGAGGGCCCGTCGAAGGCGCTCGAGGGCCGGCACCTCGCGCAGGTGACGGCGAGCGGGCCGCCGCTCCCGGTGCTCCTCGCCGCCCTCGAGACGCTGCGCGACCTCCGACTCGCGGCCCCACGCGACGACATCGCGTCGCGCCACCGCGAGATCGCCCGCCTGCGGGCCGCCGTCGGGCCCGCCTGAGCGCAGGTCGGCGGGCCGCGCCCCGGCGCGGCCCGCAGGCCAGGCCGCGCGCTACCCGGGCGGCGCCTCGACGCCGAGCTGCTCCATCATCGCGCCCGAGTCCATGACGCCCCAGTGCTCGGCGACCTGGTCGCCACGGAAGCGAAGCCAGTCGATGAGCGGGACGTCCAGGGCGTTCCCCGTGGCGGGGATGCCCATGAACTCGCCCTGATGGGTCCCGCGCATGCGCGCCCGCACGACGCCGACGTCGCCGGCGACGACCATGTCCTCGACGTCGAAGCGGAGGTCGGGGAAGCCCGACCGCATCAGCTGGAAGAAGGCCTTGACGTCCTCCTTGCCGTTCGCGGTCATCCCGGGGAGCTCCTCGTGCTCGACGAAGTCGTCCGCGACGAGCTCGTCGAACAGCGCGAAGTCACCCGTGTTGATGCCGTCGTACAAGCGGCGCAGCTGCGCCTCGAGATCGTGTGCCATCGCTCCTCCCTGCGTCGGGGTCGCGACGACGATACGAAACGCCTGCCGTCCCCGCAATCCGGGCGCTGCCGCGGAGGACGTCGATCGGGAGGCCCCGGGCCCGGGCGAGCGGGCCACGACCGCCGCGTGGTCGTAGATTGTCCGCGTGACGGGTCGACACACGATCTCCCCGGCGCACGCCCCGGACGGTGTCGCAGCGACCCTGCGGGCGCTGTCGGCCGGCGAGGCGACCGCCGAGTCGGTGACGACGCGGTGCCTCGAGCGCGTCGAGGCGGGCGAGGCGGCGATCCGGGCGTGGGTGCACCTCGATCCGGAGCTGGCGGTCACCCGCGCCCGCGAGCTCGACGGCGTCCCCGCGGCGATGCGCCGCGCGCTGCACGGGGTGCCGGTCGGCGTGAAGGACATCTTCGACACGCACGACATGCCGACCGCGTACGGCTCGCCGATCTACGAGGGCCACCGCCCGCCGGCCGACGCGGCGAGCGTCGCGATCGCGCGGCAGCGCGGCATGGTCGTCCTCGGGAAGCTCGTCACGACCGAGTTCGCGGCGTGGCCGCCGGGACCGACGACGAACCCGCACGACCCGACACGGACGCCGGGCGGCTCGTCGTCGGGGTCGGCGGCGGCGGTGGCCGCCGGCATGGTCCCGGTCGCGTTCGCCACGCAGACGACGGGGTCGATCGTGCGGCCGGCGGCGTTCTGCGGGGTCGTCGGGTACAAGCCGACCCATGGCACGCTGCCGTGCGTCGGGGTGAAGGCGATCTCGGAGACGTTCGACACCGTCGGTGTGATCACGCGAACCGTCGAGGACGCCGCGCTGGTCGTGGGCTCGCTGTCGGGCCGCGGGCTCGCGCTCCCGCCGGAGCTCCCGGTGCCCGGGATCGGCATCTGCCTCACGCACGAGTGGCCGGCGGCGCAGCCGGAGACGATCTCCCTCTTCGAGGCACTGCCGGGGCGGCTCGAGCGCGCCGGCGCCCGACCGTCCTCGGTCTCGCTTCCCGGATCGTTCGCGGGCCTGGTCGCCGCGCAGCACGCCGTCTGGACGTACGAGATCGCCCGCTGCCTCGCCGACGAGCACTCCCGGTTCGCGGGCTCGATCCGTGAGCCGCTGCGCGGGATGCTCGCCGAGGGGTCGGCGATGCCCGTGGCCGAGTACGAGGACGCGCGGCGCCGGGTGCACGCGTGCCGCGCCGAGCTCTCCGCCGTCTTCGCCGGCATCGACGTCCTCGTGACCCCGTCCGCGCCCGGGGTCGCGCCGGATCTCGCCACCACCGGCGACCCGATCTTCAACCGGGCCTGGTCGGCGCTCGGCACACCGGTCGTCAACGTCCCCGCGGGCACGGACGCCCAGGGGCTCCCACTCGGGGTGCAGGTCGTCGGCCCGCCCGGGGAAGACGCCCGCACCCTCGCGTGCGCGGCGTGGATCGAGGCCGCGGTCGGGTCGCGAGCCACCGCCGCCTGACGACGAGGGACACCGTCTCCGGCGACGCCTCCGGCCGCTCGACCAGCATGATCTTCTCTTGATCAGAGGAGAGCGCCGCTCCTGCTAGCCTCTAGCCAGGTTGACGACTAACCCGGTTACAGATCACGATCTCGAGGTCGCGCAGGCGCTCCGCCCGGCCGTGCTCCGGCTGGCGCGTGAGCTCCGCCGGGAGACGGAGCAGTTCGGCGTCACGAGCAGGCAGGCGACGCTCCTCGCCATCGTCAAGGACATGCCCGAGTCCAGTCTCAGCGACCTCGCGGCGGAGGAGGGGATCTCGACGGCGGCGCTCTCGGGCCACGTCGACCGCCTCGTCGCGCACGGGCTGGTCGAGCGACGTCGCTCGGAGACCGACCGGCGACGCGTCGGACTGCGGCTGACGGAGGACGGCGCACGCGTGCTCCGGAGCGTGCGCGAGCGTCGCACCGCGTGGCTCGCGCGGCGGCTCGCAGACCTCTCGCAGGACGAGGCGCGCCGCGTCGAGCGCGCACTCCCCGCCCTCGCGAAGCTCGTGGGCGCCCGACCCGCGTGAGGCGCTCGGCGCTCTTCCTCCA
>NZ_DBNHWK010000023.1:0-12058 GCF_057140465.1 Gaiella sp. | reverse complement strand
AGACCCGGACTCGTACGGCCGTGATGCCGATCGTGATCGCGGCCGCACGGCTCGCCGAGCTCGAGACCGTGCCGGTGCTCGTGCTCGCGGCCCGCAACGGCGTGCTCGTCTACGCGGCCGTCGTGGTCGTGCCCTCGCTCTGCTGCCTGGGGGGCGGCGATCGCCGCGGCCGACGCTCGTGGCTCGGCGAGAGGACTCCGTCCGCTCCGCGCCGAACACTTCGCTCATGGACGTCGCGTCAGCTGCGTTCGTCGAGGCCAGGCGACCCGTCGCCCACGCGTACGGATGGAACTGGGGCCTGATCGTCTCCGTTCTCTCGTGCGTCGTGTTCTGGGTGGCGCTCGCGACGGCCCTCGTCGTCCTGCTCTGAGAAGACACCAGTAGCGCTTCCCCGTGGCGGTGCGAGTCGTGGCGACTCGGGTGGGCGTTCGCGCTCGAGGAGCCCGCTCGTACTGCGACAGGCGCGCAGAGAATCGACCCTCCGCGGGTCGGAATCGTCGCGCACGTGGGATCGCCGGCCGCCGCCATCCCGCGATCGTGCGTTCTCGGCGGTGGCGCGTCACGCCGGGCGGCGGTCTACCCTGAAGGAGACGCACGAGCTCGGAGCGGTGGCAGAGTCTGGCTGAATGCGGCTGCCTTGAAAGCAGCTGGCTCGCTCACGCGGGCCCGGGGGTTCGAATCCCTCCCGCTCCGCTGACATACGGAGGACGATGCTCCCCCCGCCGTCGCTCGTGACGGTACGCGGCGGGGATATCCTGAGGTGATGGCAGAGGTACGAGCGCCCCTGACGGGGCAGGAGGAGCGTCGCGACGCCGCCGAGGACGAGCTCGGGCAGGTCCTGCGGCGCGTGAACCAGATCCGCGTCGAGCACGGCGCCGACCCGATCTACGAGCTGCCGGCGGCGGCGCCCGCGATGACGCCCGGCTCGACGTGCGTCCTGCAGGAGGCGTTCGCCGAGATCGGCGTCTCCACGGTCGACTACTACGAGGCGCGCGGGCCCGGCGTCCGCGTCGAGCACGGCCTCTCGTGGTTCGTGCGCCGCTTCGACGAGGGCGCAGACCCGCACCTCGTCCGGCAGCGGTAGCGCCCGCGACCGCCGTCTCGGCTGCTAGGCGCGCACCTGCGCCGGCGCGCCGTACTCGCGCAGCGCCGCCGGGACCTCGCCCTGGAAGTTCTCGAGGATCGCGAGCAGAGCGCGGTCGGTGACCATCGTCCCGTTCAGCGTGTGCGGCGTCTGCAGCCCGCCCTCGCCGCGCGCCCGGATGCCGAGACGCCGGGCCTGGTAGTCGGTCGTGTTCGAGCACGACGTCACCTCGCGGTAGCGTTCCTGGAACGGGAACCACGCCTCGATGTCGTACTTCTTCGCCGCCGGGGCGCCGAGGTCGCCGGCGGCGACGTTGACGACCCGGTAGGGGAGGCCGAGCTCGGCGAGCAGCCCCTCCTCGAGGGCGAGCATCCGGTCGTGCTCGGCCCACGAGGCCTCGGGCTCGGTGAAGACGAACATCTCCACCTTGTTGAACTGGTGCACCCGGAACATTCCGCGCGTGTCCCGGCCCGCCGCCCCCGACTCGCGGCGGAAGCACGTCGAGAACCCCGTGTAGCGGAGCGGGAGCTCGTCGGCGTCGAGGATCTCGCCCATGTGGAGGGCGGCGAGCGACACCTCCGAGGTGCCGGTGAGGTAGAGGCCGTCCGCCTCCAGCTCGTAGATGTTCGAGCGCTCGGTGGGGAAGAAGCCGGTGCCGTACATCGCCTCCTCGCGCACGAGCACCGGGGGGATCACCGGCGTGAAGCCGTTGCGCACGAGATGGTCGAGGGCCATCCGGTAGAGCGCCATCGCCACCAGCGCCGCGTCGCCCGCGATGTACCCGAACCGCGACCCCGAGACCCGCGCCGCGCGCTCCATCTCGAAGCGGCCGAGCTCGACGTGCTCGCGCGGCTCGGCGAGCGCGGGCGGCTCGCCGACGCGGTGCAGCTCGACCGCGTCCTCCTCCTCCATCCCGTCGGGCGCCGACGGGTGCGGGGGGTTGGGGACGTCGCCGAGCGCCGCGTCGCGCTCCGCCTCGGCGGCGGCGAGCGCCTCCTCGGCCGCCCGGAGCTCCTCCTTCACCTGCTTCAGCTGCTCCAGCTGCTCCGGCGTCGGCTTCCCCTTCAGCTTCGTGCGACCGCGCAGCTCGTCGACGCGCGGGACGAGCCCGCGCCAGGCCTCGTCCGCCGCGAGCAGCCGGTCGAACGCCTCCGCCGCGTCCTTGCGCGCGAGCGCGGCGCGCCAGGCGTCGGGGTCGTTGCGTGCCGCCTTGAGGTCGATCACGCCCTGGAGTCTAGGTGGGCCTCGATCACCGCGGCGACGCCCTCCTGCTCGGGGCCCGGGCACGTCCAGTCCGCCTCCCGGGCCAGCGCCGGGTGCGACCCCTCGACGGCGACGCCGTACCCGGCCGTGCGGAGCAGATCGACGTCGTTCTCGCCGTCGCCGAACGCCACGATGCGGGCGAGGTCGAGGCCGAGCCGGCGGGCGACGAACGCGAGCCCCGTCCCCTTGGAGACGTCGGGATGGCCGAGCTCCAGGAAGTAGGGGAGGGACGTGGTCACGAAGAGCCGCGTGTCGAAGCGCTCCTCGAGCCCGGCCCGGAGCGCGGGCACGCCCTCCGGGTCGAGGACGGCGACGAGCTTCGTCGGCGGCCGGTCGAGCCAGCCGAGCAGGTCGCCGACCGCGGTCACCGTGAGGCCCTGGAACTCCGCGTATCGGCGCGAGGCCTCGGTGTGCTCCCGGACGTAGAGCTCGTCGTCCACGTAGACGTTGGGCGAGTGCCCGGCGTCGGCGAGCGCGGTGATCGCCTCGAGCGCGAGCTCGAGCGGGATCGGCTCGTGGAGGAGGAACGCGCCGGTCGCCGGCTCGGCGACGACGGCACCCTGGTAGGCGACGACGGGCTCCTCGATCCCGGCGTCGAGCAGGTACGGCTGCACCGACCGCACCATGCGGCCGGTCGCGACGAGCACCGGGGTCCCGGCGGCCCGCGACCGCGCGATCGCGCGGCGCGTGCGCTCGCCGAGCACGGCGTCGGTGCCGATCAGGGTGCGGTCGAGGTCGACGGCGAACGCGTCGACGGTGCCGGGAAAGTCGTCGGGGAGCGTCAGCTGCTCAGCCGGCGGTGGCGTCGGCGATGTACTGCGAGACGTCGGCGATCTCCTGGTCGGAGAGCTGCCCCCCGAACGCGGGCATGCCGCCGCGCCCGTTCGTGATCGTCACCGCCGCCCGCTCGTACGGCGGCTGCGTGTCGTCGAGGTTCGGGCCGACGGCCCCGGTCGTGCCGGCGTCGGCGAGCGCATGGCACGCGCCGCATCCGGACGCGCCGAGGAAGATGGCCTCGCCTGCCGCCGGGTCGCCCTGGAGCTCGCAGGCCGCGACGTCGCACTCGCCCTCGCCGCCGGTCGTCGGGATCTCGCCGACGACCGTCTCGGGCGTCGCCGTCGCGTCGCCCTCGCTGCAGCCGGCCGAGACGAGCGCGACCGCCGCGAGGAGGACGAGGAGCGCGAGTGCGAAGCGGCGCATGGCGCGCAGTCTAAACAGACCGGGGCCCTCGTGGAAGGAAGTCCTCCCGAACCTCGCGGGTGCTAGCGCTCTTCGCGCACGTAGGGGATCCCGAGCGCCGCGGGTGCGCCGAGCCGCCGCTTCGCAGCGCCCGACGAGACGACGACGAGGACGACGATCGTCATCACGTAGGGAAGCGCCGTGAAGACCTCCGACGGGACGCCGGTCAGCCAGCCGCGCCCCTGGAGGAGCAGCGGCAGGGCGGAGAACGCGCCGAAGAGGTAGGCGCCGACGAGGCAGAGCTCGGGCCGCCAGAACGCGAAGATGACGAGCGCGACCGCGATCCAGCCCGCGCCACCCGTGAGCCCGTTCACCCACTGCGGCGTGATCTGCAGGCTGAAGCAGGCGCCGCCGATCCCGGCGAGCGCACCGCCGGCGACGGTGTGCAGGTAGCGGTAGCGCGTGACGTTGATGCCCATCGCGTCGGCGGTCGCAGGAGACTCGCCGACGGCCCGCACGCTCAGTCCGGGCCGGGTCCGGGCCAGGTAGAAGCCGATCGCGACCACGAACCCCCAGGACAGGTAGACGAGCGCCGACTGGTCGAAGAGGATCGGGCCGGCGACGGGGAGGTCGCCGAGGCCGAAGACGTCGATCGGCGCGAAGACGTGCTCGGCGGGGACGCCGCTGAGCTCGAGGTCGTTGCCGAGGTACGACGACAGCCCGGCTGCGCCCGCGAAGATCGTCAGGGCGAGCCCCGAGACGATCTGGTTCGCCCGGAGGGTGATGACGAGGAAGGCGAGGATCAGCGCCATCAGCCCCCCGGCGGCGGCAGCCACGACGAGGGAGGCGGCGAGCGTCGCCGTCCCCTGGGTGTGCAGGCGCTGCACGGCCCAGAAGCCCATCACCGCGCCGACGAGCATCATCCCCTCGACCCCGAGGTTGAGGACCCCGGAGCGCTCGGCGAGGAGCTCCCCGAGCGCGGCGAAGAGGAGCGGCGTGCCGTAGAGCACGGCGGAGGCGAGGATGAGGACGAGGAAGCTGGAGTTGACGTTGCCCGCGACGACGAGGCTCATGACGCAGACGCCTCCGCGGCGCGACGGGCTCTCCGCCCGAGCCGCACCCGATAGCGGACGAGCACCTCGCCGCCGAGCGCGCAGAAGAGGATGAGGCCCTGCATCACGCCGACGAGCCCCGACGGGAAGTCGACGCCCTGCAGGGTGTAGCCGGCGTTCTGGAGGCCCCCGAGGAGGAGCCCGACCGGCACGACGGCGAGCGCGTTGTAGCGCGCCAGCGCGGCGACGACGATGCCCGTGTACCCGAAGAACGACGCCTGGAGCCCGGTCGGGTCGATCTGGTACGCGAAGTCGCCCTCGTAGCTCGCGCCCCCGAGCCCGGCGATCGCCCCGGAGATGCACATCACCGCGATGATCTTCCGGCGCAGGCGCATGCCGGCGAAGCGGGCGGTCGGCTTGGAGTCGCCGATCACCTGGAGCTCGAAGCCGAACCGCGTCCGCGCGTAGGTGAACCACAGCGCGATCGCGACGACGATCGCGATTCCGAACCCGAGCGGGACCGCGACGCTGCCGATGTCCCACGTGGGCCACTTCGCCTCCTCGGGGATCGCCTTGCCGAGCGGGAAGGTCTGCCCCTCGAAGCTCTCGAGGTCGCGCCAGAACGACTTCGAGTCGATGATCAAGTACGTGAGGACGAGCCCCGCGACGTAGTTGAGCATCAGCGAGGTGATGATCTCGTTCGTCTTCGCGAACGCCCGCAGCACGGCCGGGATCGCCGCCCAGGCCGCACCCGCGAGCGCGCCTGCGACGACCATCGCGAGCACGTAGACCGGGGTCGACGCGACGCCGTGGTCGCCCAGGTAGAGGGCGATCCCGACGCCGGCGATCGCACCCCAGTAGAACTGTCCCTCGCCGCCGATGTTGTAGAGCTGCATCCGGAACGCCGCCGCGGCCGCGAGCCCCGTGAAGACGATCGGCGTGCAGAAGACGAGGGTCGAGGTCAGCGCGCCGTTCGCGAAGAACGCCGAGTCGAAGAGGCGGCGGTACGTCGAGAGCGGGTCGTGCCCGGTGGCGAGCAGCACCGCTGCCATCAGCACGAACGCGACGCCGATCGAGCCGACCGGCACCGCGACGGACAGCCACCGGGGCTGGTCGAGGCGGCGCTCGAGCCTCACCGCTCGCCCCCTCCGCCCATCAGGAGGCCGACCTCCTCGATGCTCGCCGACCGTGGGTCGACCTCTCCGGCGATCGCGCCCTCGTACATGACGACGATCCGGTCCGAGAGCGCCATCAGCTCGTCGAGGTCCTCGCTGATCATGAGCACGGCCACGCCGCGCGCCGACGCGTCGCGCAGGTAGCCGTGCACGGTCTCGATCGCTCCCACGTCGAGGCCGCGCGTCGGCTGCGCCGCGATCAGCACCCGCGGCTCGCCGTCGAACTCCCGCCCGAGCACGAGCTTCTGGAGGTTGCCACCCGAGAGGTTCCGGGCCGGCGTCTCCGGCCCGGGCGCCTTCACGTCGTAGCGGCGGATCAGTGCGACCGCGATCTCCCGCATGCGCCGCACGCGGAGCAGCGGGCCGCGCGAGACCGGCGCCTCCCGGTACCGCTTGAGGGAGACGTTCTGCGCGATGCTGAGGCCGGGGGCGAGCCCCGTGCCGAGCCGGTCCTCCGGGACGTGGGCGATCCCCGCGGCGATCGCCGCCCGCGGGTCACCGGCCCGGAGCGGGCGCCCGTCGACGCGGACGACGCCGCCCGCGAGGCTGCGGATCCCGTAGACGGCCTCCGCGAGCTCGCGCTGCCCGTTCCCCGCGACGCCCGCGACGCCGACGATCTCGCCTGCCCGGAGCTCGAGGGAGACGTCCTCGACCGCGAGCCCCCCGCGATCTCCGGCCACCGAGACGCCGTCGAGCGCGACGACGACGTCGCCGATCGGGGCCTCGCGCTCGACCCGACGCGCCTCCGGCACCTCCCGACCGACCATCAGCGCCGCGAGCGAGCGCGAGGTGGCGCCCGCGGTGGGGACGACCGCGACCGTCCTCCCCCCGCGGAGCACCGTCACCCGTGACGCGACCGCCATCACCTCGTGCAGCTTGTGCGAGATGAAGACGACGGTGCGGCCGTCCGCCGCCATCGCCCTGAGCGTCGCGAAGAGGGTCTCCGCCTCCTGCGGCGTGAGGACCGCCGTCGGCTCGTCCATGATCAGGATCCGGGCGTCGCGGTAGAGGGCCTTCAGGATCTCGACGCGCTGCTGCTCGCCGACCGAGAGCTGCCAGATGCGCGCTCGCGGGTCGACCTCGAGCCCGTACCGCTCGGCGAGCTCCGCGACGTGGCGCTCGATCGACCGCGGGTGGAGGACGAGGGAGCGGCCCTCGCCGCGATGCTCGCCGAGCACGACGTTCTCCGCGACCGTGAACGGGGCGACGAGGCGGAAGTGCTGGTGCACCATGCCGATGCCGGCGTCGATCGCGTCCCGGGGCGAGTGGAAGCGGACGGGCTCGCCGTACAGCTCGATCTCTCCCTCGTCGGGTCGGTAGAGGCCCGTGAGGACGTTCGAGAGCGTCGTCTTGCCGGCGCCGTTCTCGCCCAGCAGTGCGTGGACCTCGCCGGCGTGCGCCTCGAAGTCGACGCTGTCGTTCGCGACGACGCCGGGGAAGCGCTTCGTGATCTGCCGCATCGCGACGGCGACGGCAGACGGGGCGCCGTTCCCGCCGGGAGCGCTCGATCGCCCGTCGCTCACGAGGGGCGCTCCGCTCTCGTGCATCCGCCCCGCGCCCGACCGGAGCCCGCCCTGGGACGGGCTCCGGTCGAGCCGGGCTCCGACGGCCGCTCGACGGCCACGGCGCCGGCCGCGCCTCTCACGCCACTCGTCGGTCGGGCCCGGCCGGTCGTTCTACCCCTTCGCGCTCCCGATGATGCCCTTCACCAGCCAGTCCATCGCGTAGAGGTCCTTGATCGTCGGCTTCTTGCCCTTGGGGATCCGCACCTTGCCCTGCTGGTCGCGGATCGGCCCGGTGAACTCGTAGAACGTCCCGTTGATCAGGCCCTTGCGCTTCTTCGCGATCGCCGCCTTCGTCTTCTTCGAGACCCGGGGGCCGAAGGGGGCGATGTCGGTGAAGCGGTCCTTGATCGTCCCGTAGTAGAAGCCGGTCTTCCACGTGCCCTTGATCGCGGCCTTGACGCGCGGCACGTAGTAGACGCTCCAGTTGTAGATCGCCGCCGTCAGCCACGACGTCGGCGCGAACTTCCGGGCGTCGGAGTCGTACCCGACCCACGCGATCTTCTTCGACTCCGCGTACTGACCCGCCGAGGGGCTGTCGACGTTCTGGCCGAGCACGTCCGCGCCCGCCGCGACGAGGCTCTCCGCCGCCTGCCGCTCCTTCTTCGGGTCGAACCAGGAGTTCGTCCACACGAGGCGCACCTTGACGTTCGGTCGCATCGCCTGGGCCCCGAGCGCGAACGCGTTCGCGTGCCGGATCACCTCGGGGATGGGGAAGGGCACGATGTAGCCGATCACGCCCTTCTTCGTCGCCGCGCCCGCGGCCATGCCCGAGAGGTAGATCGAGTCCTCGCCCGCGCCGAAGTACTCCGCGAGGTTCTTCGCCTGGGCGGTGCCGGTGGCCATCTCGAAGTAGACGTCGGGGTGCTTCTTCGCCGCGGCCACCATCGCCGTCTGGAAGCCGAACGACGTGGCGAAGATCATCTTGTTCCCGTCCCGGATCAGGCTCTCGATGACCTGCGCGACCTGTGGGCCCTCGGGGACGTTCTCCTTGTAGGTGGTCTTCACCTTGGAGCCGAGCGCCTTCTGCACGGCGAGTCGGCCCTTGTCGTGCGACTGCGACCAGCCGCCGTCGTTGTGCGGGCCGACGTAGATCCAGGCGGCCTTGAACGGCTCGGCGCTCGTCCGCGCGGAGACGGCCGCCGTGAACACGAGCGTCGCGACGGCTGCTCCGACGAGCGCCCCGACCACTGCGCGCTTCCTGCCCATCCGATCCTCCGATCCGGAAGAGATCACTTGACGCGCCGACTATATGACAGCGCGCCGGGCTTCGACCCCGAACCGTCGGCACGGGCGCGTCTCGGCGGTCGGAGCTCGTCTCGGCGCGATCCCGGCCTGTCCGTTCGAGCCGGTACGGTGCTCCGTCGTGCGTCTCGTCGTCGCCCGCTGCGAGGTCGTCTACACCGGCCGCCTGACCGCCGTCCTGCCCGAGTCGACGCGGCTGCTCCTGCTCAAGGCCGACGGCTCCGTGCTCGTGCACGCGGACGCCGGCGGCTACAAGCCTCTCAACTGGATGACGCCGCCGACGGTGGTCGAGGAGGACGACGGCGTGATCGTCGTCCGCAAGCGACAGGGCAAGACCGAGGACCGGCTCGAGATCCGGCTCCACGAGGTGCTGAGCGACGTCACGCACGACATGGGGGAGGCGGCGCCGCTCGAGAAGGACGGCGTGGAGCGCGACCTGCAGGAGGCGCTGGCGGCGGCGCCGGCGGCGCTCGAGCAGGGCCTCCGCCTGGTGCGGCGCGAGTGGCCGACGGACCTCGGCCCGGTCGACCTGATGTGCCGCGACGGCGACGCGGGATGGGTCGCGGTCGAGGTCAAGCGCATCGGGACGATCGAGGCGGTGGAGCAGCTCTCCCGCTACCTCGAGCGCATCCGCCTCGACCCGGCGCGCGCCGACTGCCGGGGCATGCTCGTCGCCGAGCGGCTGAAGCCGCAGGCGGTGACGCTCGCCGAGTCGCGGGGGATCTCCTGCGCCGAGGTCGACCTCGCGGTGCTGCGCGGTGAGCGGGAGCCCGAGCTGACGCTCTTCGGCTGAGCGCGGCGCTCGCCCTCTTCCTGAGGCGACGGCGATCGATTGTGGCCGACGGAGTCCCGCGTTCGGCCAGGTGGTCGCTGGGTGAGACGGCTCGACGCTTCGCGACGGGCCGGTCGTCGACCGATCCGCTCAGCCGTTCGTGCCACGGAGGCGAGACCGTCCCCGACCACCTCGTGCGCTTGCGCACAAGGGCGGCGTGACGGTACGGTCGGAGCTCCGCCATCGACCAGGGGAGGTCGTCATGCACGCGATCGTGATTCGGAGCACGCTCAACGACTTCGAGCGGGCGATCGCTTCGCTCAGGGACGAGGTGATACCGCGCGTGAAGCAGGCACCCGGCTTCGTGTCCGCCCAGTGGGTCAGGCTCGACGAGAGCACCGGTACCGCGATGTTGACCTTCGAGACTGCGGAGGAGACACAGGCAGCGCTCGAGATGGTGAAGGCGAGCCCTCCTGTCGGCGTCACGATCGACTCGATCGAGGCCGGCGAGGTCGTCGCACGGATCTAGCGCTTCGCCGCGGCTGCCTTTAGCCGTCGTCGCCGTCCCCGCCGAGCGGGAACGACTCGAGCCGTTCCCAGCCGCCGTGCTCGCGCTCCCCCATCAGCCAGACGGCGGTCGCGCGGGCGTCGATCGGCAGGGCCGTCGCGACCTCGAGGGCGGCCCGGTCGAGGAGGGTGCGGTCGGCGCACGTGAGCACGGTCAGGTGCGGCACGAGGCGCACGTGCACGCCGCCGTACGCGCGCACGCCGGGGAAGCGCTCCTCGACGCCGGTCGTGAGGGCCGCGAACCCGGCGGCGGGCTCGGGCTCGAGGTACACGGTCGAGGGGAAGCGGCCGACGCGCACGAGCCGGTACGGGAAGGCCGGCACCGCGGTGGCCGCGTCGGCGACGCGCTGCAGGGCGTCGTCGTCGAGCTGGTGCGTGCGGACGAACGGGAACAGCACGCTGACGTGAGCGGGGATGCCGCGCGCCTTCGGCGGCTCCCACTCCGACCACCAGCCGGCGGTCGCCGGCTCCGCCTCGTGCGCGGGGACGAGCAGCGTCGTGCGGGTCACGGGACGACGGCCGCCTTCAGGTAGTCGTCGGGAGGGTCGGCGAACAGCGCGGCGACGCCGTCGAGGCCGACCTGGTGCGTCACGAGGCGCTCGAACGGGTAGGCGCCGCTGGCGAGGAAGGCGAGCGCGGCGCGCATGTCACGAGGAGTGTGGTGGAACGCGCCGCGCAGGGTCACCTCCTCGTAGTGGATGCGGTACGGGTCGACTTCGACGCGCGCGCTGCGCGGCAGGCCGCCGAACGCCAGCACCGTTCCGCCGGGACGGACGAGCTCCAGCGACGTGAGCCACGCCTCGGTGGTGCCCGCCGCCTCGATCACGACGTCGGCCCCCTCGGGGTCGCCTGGGACGGCGCCGAAGAGAGGCGCGAGCGCGCGTCGCTCCGGCCGTCCACCGGCTGCGACGGGGTGCCCGCCGGCGTCGGCGACGCAGGAGCAGAGGAGGAGCCCGATCGGGCCGAGGCCGACGACCGCGACGGTGTCCCCGGGCGACACGCCCGCGGCCGTGACGCCGTGGAGGCAGCAGGCGAGCGACTCGACGATCGCCGCCACCTCCGGGGCCAGCCCCGGAGGGACGGGGAGGAGGTTGACGCGGGCGATCCGCTCCGGGATCACGATGTACTCGGCGTAGGCGCCGTTGAGGAGCGGGAGCAGCGACTCGCAGAGCGTCTCCTGCCCGCGACGGCACGGTGCGCACGACCCGCACGGCGCCGAGTTCGCCGCCACGACCCGGCGTCCCGTCGCGACGTCGACGCCGCAGAACTCGTGGCCGAAGGGGCTCGGCGGCGGGCCGAGCAGCACGGGGTGGCCGCGGTGGAACGCCTTCAGGTCGGTGCCGTCGGTGAGGGCGACCTCGACCTGCACGAGCACGTCGCCGTCCGCCTGCGGCTCGGGGCGGGGCACGTCCTCGACGCGCACGTCGCCGGGGCCGTGGAAGATCAACGCCCTCACGGCGTCGACCCCGGGGCGGACGGCTCCGAGGGCGTGAAGACGATCTTCAGCGCGTCGCGTCGCCGGAACAGCTCGAGGCCCTCTGCGAAGCGCTCGAGCGGCAGCACGGTCGGCGGCGGGACATCGAGCTCGGGCAGCAGCGCGACGGCTGCCTCGAGGTGCCGGGGCGTCGCCGAGCGGACGCCGAGGACGGTGAGCTCGCGCCGGTAGACGGGGCCGACGGGCAGCGTCCCGGCGTCGGCGAAGACGAGGAGCGTGCCGCCGGGCTCGAGCATCCCGAGCGCCTCGTCGCTCCCGCCGCCGCCGGCGAGCACGACCGCGTCGACCGGCCCGTCGGGGCGCGGGCCGTCGCGCCGCGGGTCGGCGTCGACGGCGAACACGTCGTCGCCGCGCCGGCGCAGCGCCCACCCGAAGAGGTGGCCGACGAAGCCGTGTCCGACGACGGCGATCCGTCCTCGGGGGAGGCGCTCCGTCCCGCGCAGCACGCACGCGAGCGGCTCGGCCATCGTCCCGCGGACGTCGTCGACGTCGTCGGGCAGCTCGATCCAGCTGTCTGCGCGCGCCCGCTCGGCGAGCCCGCCCGGCCTGATCGTCGCCGCGGCGAACGCGTCGCACGTCGACTCGTGTCCCGCCCGGCAGCGCGCGCACGAGCCGCAGGGGGCATGGTGCACGAGGGCAACACGTCGCCCGTCGCCGGTCTCCG